>CAKMKB010000109.1:0-2715 GCA_927435965.1 uncultured Clostridia bacterium | reverse complement strand
TGAGTGATCGCCGTCGGTATTTTTTACCAGCATTGCTAGGGTTTGCTGTCAAGGGCGACGTCAGCTGCTTGAATTTTCAGGATTTGTCTAGTCACTTCCCTTGACCTTTTTTTTCATACGTTACTTTACACTACCTAAATTATCCGCCTATTTTAACAATATGGCCTCTTGACTCAAATGAATATGCAATTCTTTCCATTTCATTTTCTTCAGGTACTTCAAATATTTCGTATTCCATATCAAGTTTTCTGTACTTGTGAGCTGCAATATTGTGATAAGGCAAGATATTGATATACTGCACCCTGGTCTGTTCGATAATATGAATCATTTCATCAATATCTTTTATTGAATCGTTTACCCCTTTAATAATGGGTATTCTCAAATTGATATTAGCATTATCGTTTGAAAGTCTAATCAGATTGTCTATAATCAGTTTGTTTGATACCCCAGTATATTGTATGTGCTTTTGTTCATCCACTACTTTAAAATCATACAAAAACAAATCTGTGAATGCCATTATTTTACGAATGTTTTCGTATGGTACATATCCACTTGTATCAATTGCAATGTGAGTGTCTTCTTTTTTGAGCTTTCCCATGACTGCCATTAAGAAATCAGACTGAAGCAATGGCTCTCCTCCGGAAAATGTAACGCCTCCATGTGACTCCTCAAATATGATATTATCTTTCAGTATTTCTTCAACCAGTTCATCTACGGTATAGTCTTTGCCGACCAACTGTCTTGCTGAATAGGCACAGTAGACTTCACAATCACCACAACTATTACACAAACTATAATCTGTATCAATCCTCTTATCTTTCAGAGTTATAGCCTTTTGATGGCAAACCTCAATACATTTCAGACAATATGCACATTTCATCTGATCCCACATGATTTCGTCATTGGATGAAAAGCTTTCCGGATTATGGCACCATTTGCATCTTAGAGGGCATCCCTTTAAGAAAACAGTGGTTCTAATATTAGGACCATCATGAATTGAAAATCTTTGAATATTGAATACTTTTCCCCTCATTGTCTTACCTTGCCTTGTCTTATTTGTCTATTATATATATGCAATTATCTTGCCAACTTCTAATTGCCTGAAACAAGCCATTTCTTGTCAAACAAGCAAAAATATGTCAGAAAAACTGTCGCTAAAAGACAGTTTTTCTGACATATTTAAATCATATATTTTGAGGAGATTCTTGTCATTGTAAATTTTTGTATAAAATCAAGACATATGTTTTTTAAAAATGTATATATGTTATAATAGTTATTACATAATTATGATTATATTAGGAGGTTACTTAATGGCACTTAAAACTGGGCAAGAGTACATGGATGCTTTAAAGCAACTGAAGCCAATCGTTTATTCCGAAGGACAAAAGATAGACTGCGTGGTGGGACACCCGCTGATTCAACCACATATCAATGCTGTGGCAATGACCTATGACATGGCCCATGATCCCGCATATGAAGAGTTGGTGACGACAATCTCGCATCTGACAGGCAAAAAAATCAACCGCTTCACCCATATCCACCAGAGCACTGATGATCTGATCAAGAAGGTTAAAATGCTGAGAGCGATTTCTCAGAAAACCGGTTCCTGCTATCAGAGATGTGTGGGTTTCGACGCATTGAATGCACTATATTCCACAACTTACGATATGGATGCAAAACTGGGGACTGATTATTTCAAGCGATTCTGCAAATATTTGAAGTATATTCAGGAGAATGACCTGATGGTAGCTGGCGCCATGACCGATCCAAAGGGCGACAGATCTTTACCACCAGGGAAACAAGAAGATCCTGACATGTTTGTGCATGTTGTTGAACAAAACGAAAAAGGCATCGTCATCAAAGGCGCAAAAATGCATATGACCGGTATGGTCAATTCATTTGAAATGCTCGTTATGCCGACAACAGCATTATCCCCAGACGATAAAGACTATGCAGTAGCTTGTGCTATCCCTGTTGACGCAGAAGGCGTCATCCATATATTCGGACGTCAGTCAAATGACAAAAGAAAATGGGATCAGATAGACCAGGGGAATTCTAAATTTGGTGTGGTCGGAGGAGAATGCATCACCGTCCTCGAGAATGTATTTGTACCTTGGGAGAGGGTGTTCATGTTCGGCGAGACCCAATTTGCTGGCCTGATGGTTGAGCGATTCGCGTCTTATCATAGACAGAACTACGGTGGATGCAAGGGTGGTGTAAGCGATATAATAATCGGTGCGACCGCAGCAATTGCTGAATACAACGGTGCTGCCGGTGCTAGCCATGTGAAGGACAAGATTACTGAAATGGTTCATCTGACTGAAACGCTTTACTGTTGTGCTTTGGCTTGTTCATGTGATGGGCATCAACTGCCTTCTGGCGCATATTACGTAAATCCATTGCTTGCAAATGTTGACAAGCAAAATGTCACTCGATTCATATATGAAATCTGCAGACTCAGCCATGATATAGCCGGTGGATTTATCGCCACTATGCCTTCTGAAAAAGATCTGAATGATCCTGAAATCGGAAAATATATGCAGAAATATCTTAAAGGTAACGGCAAATTCACAACTGATGATACTTGGTGGGTGACTGCCTGGGAAAGTAGGTCGTCGCTGGATTCAAGAGAAAAACCACCCGTCATTTAGATAGGTGGTTTTTTAGTGTTTCGATTAAACAACTACTTAGTGTATCTCCCTCACATTCCTCGCC
>CAKMKB010000108.1:0-5556 GCA_927435965.1 uncultured Clostridia bacterium | reverse complement strand
CTTCCGTTTGCAATTCTTTTTCTTCTGCTTCCATTGATGATGGATGGATCTTTACGTTCCTTCTTTGTCATGGATTGAATGATAGCTTTTATGTAAACTAATTCTTTTTCGTCAATCTTGAGGTTCTTCAGCTGCTTTGAATTAGCTCCTGGGATCATCTCTAGCAATTGATCCAGCGGTCCCAGACTTTTCATCTGCTCCATCTGATCTAGAAAATCATCTAGTGTAAAGCCTTGACCTCTTAATTTTTCTTCCATCTCTTTGACTTTTTTTGAGTCAAATGATTCTTGAGCCTTTTCAATCAAGCTCAACAAGTCTCCCATCCCTAGAATTCTTGATGCCATTCGGTCTGGATGAAATGCTTCAAGATCAGCCATTTTTTCACCGGTTGTCACAAATTTGATAGGCTTGCTAGTCACGGCTCTGATAGATATTGCAGCACCACCTCTTGCATCACCGTCTACTTTGGTCAGTATAAGACCGGTTATTTCCATATTTTGATTAAAAGATTCTGCTATTTTGACAGCATCCTGTCCAGTCATTGCATCCAACACAAGCAACACTTCGCTTGGCTTGACCTTGTTCCTGATCTGAATGAGTTCTTCCATCAGTTTTTCATCTATATGCAGTCTTCCAGCTGTATCGATAATCAATACGTCATTTCCGTTTTTTCTGGCTTCTTTCAGTGCTTTTTCAGCTATGATGACCGGATTTGTTTCGCCTTCAATTTTAAATACCGGAACTTCAACACTTTTGCCTACAACTTCTAGCTGTTTGATGGCAGCAGGTCTATAAATATCACATGCAACTAGTAGCGGACGTTTGTTTTGCTTCTTGAACCTTAATGCCAGTTTGCCTGCTGTTGTTGTCTTTCCTGCGCCTTGTAGTCCACACATCATGATGACTGTCGTTTCTGTAGATGAGAATTGAATTTTGGATTCTTTTTCACCTAGAATCTTTATCATTTCTTCGTTGACAATCTTGACTACTTGCTGTCCTGGTGTGAGGCTTTCCATGACTTCTGAGCCCATGGACCTTTCTTTTACGCTTTTAACGAAATCCTTTACAACCTTAAAATTGACATCCGCTTCCAGTAAAGAAAGCCTGATATCTCTCATTGCCTCATCTATGTCTTTTTCACTTAGCTTGCCTTTGCCCTTTAGCTTGTTTAGCGCGCCCTGTAACTTATTTGATAAGCTTTCAAATATCATTAAATCACCTACATTGACTCTATAATTTTTTCGATATCGGATATCAATGTTTCTTTTTCATCTGCATCATTTATTAAACTGTCTTTTATTTTCTCAAGGTCTATGATAATTTTTTTATTCTTCTCAATTAAACCAAGATTTTTTTCGTAAAACTGAAGATTGTTTTCAGCTCGCTTCAGCAGATCGAATACACCCTGTCTCGTTACATTCAGGATCTCTGATATTTCACTCAGACTCATATCCTGAAAATAGTATAGTTCCAAAACTTCCTTGTGCTTAGTGTTCAACAAATTCGAGTAATAATCGAACAGTTTACCGATTTCTTCCAATCTTTCAAGCATGGCATCACCTGTAAAGTTATTTACTTGACACCACGTTATTCTAAGCTATTTCAGCACTATTGTCAATACTTGTATAAACATTTAGCATAATTTTGTTTGTTATTTTATTCAAAAATAGCATCCACAAAATTATTGGGGTCAAATAACTGCAGGTCATCCAGTTTCTCACCCAACCCTACATATTTAACCGGCACTTTCAACTCCTTTTGCACAGGAATTATAATACCACCTTTAGCTGTTCCATCCAGCTTTGTTAGAATAATGCCATCTATTTTCGCCACCTCTTTAAAGGTTTTCGCCTGAATGATGCCATTCTGACCGGTAGTGGCATCCAGCACCAGATAGACTTGCTTGTGTTTTTCGTCATACTCTTTTTCTACTACCCTAAATATTTTATTCAGTTCATTCATCAGATTTTTCTTGTTGTGCAATCTACCTGCTGTGTCACAGATCAGAATATCGGTTCCTCTTGCTTTAGCAGCCTGAATAGAATCAAATATGACTGCAGCTGGGTCACTGCCTTCCTTGTTCGCTATAATATCAACCCTTGCTCTCTCGCACCATATTTGGAGCTGATCGATTGCTGCAGCTCTGAAAGTGTCAGCCGCTGCTACCAGAACCTTTTTCCCCATTGATTGATATCGGTGAGCCAGCTTGCCTATGGTTGTCGTTTTTCCAACTCCGTTAACACCAACTATCAAAATAATCATAGGCGTTTCAAGTGTGCTGTCATCAAAGGTTTCACCTTCCATGATGGCTTCCTTCAGATGTTGCTTCAACGCTGACAAGATACTCTGATGATCCTTTAACTTCTCATCCTTGACTGTTTTTCGAAGCTTGTTGATGATATCCATAGTTGATTCTATGCCCATATCTGATGTGATCAAGATTTCTTCCAACTCATCCAACAAATCGTCGTCAATTTTGCTATGTAATTTGAACAGATTATCCAGCTTGTCTGTTAGATCATTTTTTGTTTTCGATAATCCTTCTGTAAATTTCTTAAAAATATTAGCAGCCATTTTACCTCCTAATTATTATAATCTGATAATTTTAATGAGACCAGCTTAGTGACGCCTTCCTCTTCCATCGTAGCGCCATACAAAGTGTCTACATATTCCATCGTTCCTTTACGGTGTGTGATGACCAAAAACTGTGTCTCTTTAGAAAATTCCTTCAAATATTTTGCAAAGCGATGGACATTGGCATCATCCAAAGCAGCCTCAATCTCATCGAGTATGCAAAATGGTGTCGGTTTTGTCCTTAGAATGGCGAATAGCAATGCTATCGCCGTCAAGGCTTTTTCCCCACCAGATAATAAAGAGATTTTGTTTAGGTTTTTACCGGGGGGTTGAGCATATATCTCAATTTCACTGTTCAGTGCATCATCTTCATCTGTCAATACAATATCAGCCTTCCCGCCATTGAACAAGCTCAAAAACACGACCTTGAAGTTTTCTCTTATTTTCTGGTACTCTTCCTCAAATTGGGTTCTCATCTTATGGGTCAGTTCTTTTATGATTCTGTTTAGTTTAACTTTCGCATCATTCAAATCATCTATCTGCTTGGTAAGAAACTCATAGCGTTGAGATACATCACTATACTCTGGAATTGCATTGATATTGACATCTCCTAGAGACTTCAATTTTCTCTTGAGATCCCTGACTTCTGTATTAAGCCTAGTTATACTTATAGTTTCATCCTTGTACACTTTGCTCATTGCAAAATTCATCTCATACTCTTCCCACAAGCTATCAGATAGCGTTTCAATCTTGCTACCAGATGATTCAATTTTCAGATTGATAGAATTGATTTCAAGTTGTATGTCATTGAGATCTTTGTTGATATTGTTAACATGCTTTTGTTTTTCATAAGACAAGTTTTGTTTAAGCTTTCTCTCTTCATTCAACTCATGTATCTTCTTTTTATTATCGTCAATCTTTTCTTTTAAAAGAATATTGTCTGCCTTTAGAATCTCATTTGCGTTCAGCAGATTTTGAATTTTAATCTCGAGATTTTCTAGGGTGAGCTTGTCGTGCAAAATGATGTCATTACTCTTTCTCAACTCTTCAGTATTATTTTCGAGGTCTTTTCTTATCAGGTTGAGCTCATTTGTTATCTGAGAAATCTCAATCCTGCATTCTGTTATCTCCAGCTTGATTTTTTCCAAATAATCCTGCGATGATTTATAGTTGGAGTGATTTTCCTCAAGCTCCATTTCAAGCGCTGATATACTTTGTTTTAATTGCTTGAGTGATTCATCTGACTCCTTTTTCTCATTTAGATAGTTTTCTCTTTCTTTTTCCAGATATGCTATGTTATCCGATAGTTTGCTGATATTTGTGATGAGTTGCATCTGCTCTTCTTTTTCATATCTAATGGAAGTTTGGTGATTTATGATGCTGTTGTTGATGTTTGTGTTCTCATCTAATAAGGTTTGAATCATCAGGCTTGTCTTACTTAACTCATCCTTACCTGATTCCAACTGTTGGTTTAATAGACCAAAGTCTCTCCTTTTCTTGATTATTAGATCTTCAAGTTCTTTTATTTCTCTATTTCTGCTTAAAAGCTTGAAACTATTTTTCTTTAGGGAACCGCCTGTTATAGAGCCTCCTGCATTAATGACTTCCCCGTCTAAAGTAACAACTCTTGTGCTGTAATTAACTGATTTAGCGATTTTTATACCGTTCTTGATATTATCTGCAAGAATAACTCTACCAAGCAGAAAATCCACTATATGCGAGTATTTTTCATCATAACTGACCAGATTGTTGAGTGTTCCTATGCAACCATCTATCTGAAGGGCTTTTTTCTCTATCTCATTTAAATTCCTTGGTTTAATAGTGTCCAGAGGTAAAAAAGTAACGCGTCCTATGTTATTGCTTTTTAGGTAATTTATGATATCAGAGGCTTTTCTCTCATTGCGGATTAAAATATTTTGCATAGCGCTTCCAAGAGCAACCTCAAGAGCATTCTCATATTTTTCATGGGTCTCTATAAGCTCAGCGACGACTCCGATGATCTCTTCTCCCAAAGATTCATTACTTTTAGATGCTAGCATCAGATTTTGTACACTTTTATAGTAACCATCATAGGAATTCTGCATTCTAATCAAAAATTCCATTTTAGATGTCTTTTCATTGATATGATTCTGTTCCTTTTGAAGATTTTTTTCCAAGAGAAGACAGGATTCGTTTTGTTTAGAGTAATTGTCTTTAAGCTCACCTATTTTGTCATTGTTTTTCTGAACCTTCTGCTCCTTGGAATTAAGTTCCTTCTCCAGTAATTCTATTTTTTGAATCAATGTTTCAAGTTGACTTTTTTGATCTTCTATTTCTGATTGAAGGGTGTTGATTCTATCCATTGAATTTGCAATCAGAGAATCGATTGTATTAATTCTGCCTTTCAGATCCGTTTGTTGATTGTACTTCTCAAAAACATCGTTCTTTTTTCTGTCTATTATGTCCTGCATCTGAGTATTGTCAGCCAGATAGTCTTTTAGTTTTTGCTCACTGTTCTCCATCTGTCGATTCTTAAGCTCAAGTTCCCCGTCTATAACAGCTATCTGATTCATTAGTGATTCTGACTTTTTTAACAATTCGGATTTTTGGTTTTCTTTTTCAACCATATTCTGGTTAAGTTTTTCTTTTTCGTCTGAGTAGAGATTGAACCTACTCTCTTCAAGCTTAATGCTGCTATCTTTTTCCAGGTATTCTGAGCTGATTCGCTCCTGGATCTCGTCTAGGGTATTTTTTTTATCTTCTATGCCTTTTAAATCATCTATGATTTGTTCAAACTCAAGTTTGTTAGATTCAAGTCTGGCTTCGTTTTTTTCTAACTCTTCCTGCTTGCTCTTAAGATGATTGTCTAAAGTGTTTAGCAACTCACTTGTTTTTTCATACTCTCTTGAAAAAAGATTCAATTCATAAGTTTTTAAATCTTCTTTCAATCGGAGATAAATTTCAGCATCTTCTTTTTGTTTTCTCAAGGGGTCGATTCTCTGC
>CAKMKB010000107.1:0-4027 GCA_927435965.1 uncultured Clostridia bacterium | reverse complement strand
TTTCGTTGATTTGTTCTATTCTATCCGCCTTCTTCTAAACATAGCAGTTTTTGTCTTCTTCATATTGTCCATGCACAAGGTTTTACCTTCCGGTAATTTAAAATACAAAGACACCCTATTCGGTGCCTTGTTTTCCATCGTAGGATGGTTTGCTTTATCAAGAAGCTTTGGTTTTTTTGTTCGAACTTTTACAAATTACTCGGCGGTTTATGGAGGACTTGCATCCATCATCACTCTGATGATGTGGTTATATTTTATGAGCGTGGTATTGATGCTCGGTGCAGAAATCAACTCCACTATCATTTCATTCAAGAACAGGGAGTATCCCTTTAATCAGAATATTTTCAAGACTTAAAGTGGTAATAGGTTTAAAGCCTTGGCAATTGTTGAATAGCTGTAACCTTTACTCGCCAAATGCCTATATACCTTTTGTCTGATGACCATGGATTCCTGACCGCTTAGGCTGTTTATTTTCTTGTTTGCCAGATAGACCGCATTTTCAATCATCATCTCTTCATCTATCCCATCAAGCCCTTCCTCGATCAACTCTGATGGAATACCCTTTTGTATAAGCTTATTTTTAAGCTTCATTCTTCCGAATCGGTTAATATTAATTTTCTCTTTAATGTACAACTCGACATATTTTTTATCATCCAGATACCCATAGCTTTTCAAATAGCTCAGAACGTAATGGATTATATCATCCGGATAGTCTTTATCTTTTAGCTTATCAGTCATTTCTTTCTCAGTTTTCTGTCTGGCATTCAGTAGTTTAAGTCCATAATTAACAGCCCTGGTCTTATCTTTTTCCGTCATTTTTTCAGAATATTTTTCTTGATCCAGCCATAATTCAGGATGACATGTATTACCACCAGTGCTGAAAAGGTGTATCCAGCCAGAGGATGTATCCTTCTATAGATGCTATAAGGTATGTAATCATGGAGTAGGGCTGTGGTTCCCAAAGTCAGAAAAGCAATGGCTAAAACAGTATTAACGATTTTAAGTGTCTGAAGCTTCTTCATATATAATTCCTCCTGGTTTGATAAGACAATTATAGCATATATCCCATCTGATTTTTACTATTAATCCTTGACCCTTGCAATTGATTACCCTTTTGATTTATTATAGTACTATAACATCCAAGGAGAGTGAATAAATGAGCAAAGTATATTTTATCGAGCAAAAGAATGCTAATTATAACGAACTGGGCAAATCTGCTCTTGGGCTGCTAAAAACAATAGAGGCCGAAACCAATCATCAGTTCGCAGAGAACCTTCCAATCAAAGTTCATTTCGGTGAAAAGGGCAATAATACCTATATGCCACCGGAATGTTATGATGCTGTCATTGAATATTTGAAGTCAAAAAATGTTTCACCCACTTATATTGAGACCAATGTTCTTTACAGAGGTGCCAGAACAACAGCCGAAAGCCATCGCAAGCTTGCCCTTGAACACGGTTTCAATCAAATTCCCATCATCTTCGCAGATGGAGAGATTGGGACTGATTATAACGAAATAGAAATCAACAAGGATTATATCGACAAATGTAAGATTGGAAAAGCTTACCAGGACTATAAACAATACATCGTAATGAGTCATTTCAAAGGTCATAATGCCGCTGGATTTGGTGGCGCATTAAAGCAACTTGCTATGGGATTCGCTGCAAGGGGTGGAAAGTTTGCGCAGCATTCAGGCATATCCCCAATTGTCAGTGCGAAAAAATGCATCGCATGTGGTTTATGTGTGGAAAAATGTGATTTTGACGCTATCCATATAGATGAGGTTGCTGTAATCGACAATGAGAAATGTGTCGGTTGTGCAGGTTGTATTGCAGTATGCCCAGAAGCGGCAATTAGAAATGACTGGGGAGGATCTAACTTCCTGGAAAAACTTGCTGAGTATGCTTATGGAGCATCCAGAGATAAGGATATCATCTACATCTCATTCCTGCAGAACATCACTGCTGACTGCGACTGCATGGGCCAGCACATGGATTTGATTGCAGATAATATAGGTGTATTAGCCAGCAAGGATCCTGTAGCCTTGGATTGCGCGTGTCTTGACATGCTTCAAAAGAACTCGGCTCAGAAGCTATTTGAAAAAGGTAGAAAAAGCCTGGCTCATGCAGAAAAGATCGGTTTAGGCACTACCCGATATGAACTAATTAGTATTAAATAATAGAGAGGTCGATTATGACATTACAAAGAGTGGAGCTAAGCTTCCAACAAGAGTTTAAAGGACAACTGACAGCTGAAAACCATACAATCGATATAGGCACTGAAAAAGGATCCCTCGCGCCTTATGATATGCTTTTGGGTGCTTTGGCATCCTGCTACTATTCGACTTTTCTTGATGTAACCGTCAAAAAAAGGATAAGCTTTGATAAGGCTGAAATCATTGTTACAGGTGAAAAGAGGGAAGAAATACCCACCACACTGAAATGGGTCAACCTAGACATTAAAATACATGGAGCAAAGTCACAAAAGGGCATAATAAAAGCAGGCGAAATGGCTGCAAAATACTGTTCTGTTTATCAGACCATTGCTCATGTTGCTGATATGAAGTGGAATATCTCATTTGTTTGAATCTTAGACAAAAGTGTGATATAATATTTCAGATGTTGCGTCTAAAAATTAGGAGGTATGTATATGAAAATAAGTTGTATTCCAAGAGATATAACAGGTACAAGGGTTTCAAGAAGACTTAGGAAAGAAGATTTTGTACCTGGTGTAATATATGGAAAAGGAAAAACCCCAGAAAACATATCAGTAGCAAGAAAAGACATCGATAAAGTAATTAGATACCATGGAGAAAATGCGATACTTGAACTTAGTTTAAATGGAAAAGAAATGGACGCTATGATTAAGGAAGTTCAAAAGGATCCAATTCAGGGAACCGTTACGCATCTTGACTTGTATCAGATCAGCAAGGATCAGAAGGTACAGGTTTCAGTGCCAATTCATCTATTAAATACTGACATGTTGCCAGCAGATAGTGCATTGGTCAGACAGTTGGACGAAATTGAAATTGAGTGTGCTGCCAATATCATTCCTAGAAATATCGAAGTTGATGTTGAAGGTCTGAAGATTGGACATGCCATACATATTTCAGATATTAGTTTTGCTGAAGGCATCACTGTGCTTGAAGACGAAGAAGCAGTCATCGTTTCCCTATCACAATCTAGAGTAGAAGAAGAGGACGTTGAAGAGGAAGAAGAAGATGAAGAAGCAGAACCGGTTTTGATTGGTAGCGAAGAAGACGAAGAATAAATGATTAATAAATCACTTCATTATGTGGAGTGATTTTTAATATCAAGAGTATCAATTATATAATGGGAGGCGCTAAAATGAAAATAGTAGTAACAACATTTCCATTCCCAAATGAACACCTACAGAAACTTAGAAACGATTATGCAGATATTGACATTGTGTTTCCTGAAACAAAAGAACAGGTATTAAAAGAGATAGTGGATGCTGATGGTGTTGTTTCAATGGCTCTAAAGCAAGAACAGATTGAGGCAGCAAAGCAACTGAAATGGATTCAGTCTTTGACCGCAGGAGTAGATGCTTATCCGTTGGAATATATTGAGCAACGTAACATCACACTTACAACCGGCAGGGGTATCCATAAAATACACATGACTGAATACGCAATCGCTATGATGATTATGGCTGCAAGAAGACTCGATACGATGATTCTCAATCAACAGAATACGCACTGGGATAGTCATATACCACAAAATGAAATTCATGGAAAAAAACTTGGAATAATCGGTCTTGGCTCCATAGGTCAAGGAATCGCTGAGATAGCAACTATTCTCGGAATGGAAGTTTATGGAATAAAACACACACCAACCGAGATTGAAGGTGTGAAAAAGGTTTTTGATATGAGTGGTATGGATTTTATCGCCCAAAACTGTGATTATATAATAGCACTGCTCCCCCATACACAAGAAACCGAAAAGATTATCGATGAGAGATTCTTCAATCTAATGGATAAGGATGCCGTTTTTATCAATATGGGCAG
>CAKMKB010000106.1:0-4214 GCA_927435965.1 uncultured Clostridia bacterium | reverse complement strand
TCCGCTTGTCATACCGCTTATGTTGGCCATCTGATAATCTCTGATATTTAATAATGCCTCATTGCTACCACCAACATGGACAAAGACAGCATCAAATTCTAGTGCAAATGTCAGAAAATAAGGTCTCGCGCTTCTAACTGGTCCGATATGCTCTGGTGCTTCAGTTAAAAAAACAGCCATATATCTGGTAAAAGGCCCTTCAACCTCACATTCATACACTATCTCAGCCTTTGTTATACCGGCTTGCCATCTAGAAGATGGATGATTATCAAACACTATTGCCACCGGCCTCAATTCTGTCAATTCCTGTGGATAGTAAAGTCCACTGATGGGAGAAGGTACTCCTTCTTTGACGATTATCTCCGGTTCTGTCTCTGTCGGTTGAGTAGTTGGTTCTGTCTGAACCGCTGTAGTTTGTTCAGGCTCAGTTGAAACTTCAGTCGAGGCATTTTGGTTACTGTTGCATGAAGATAACATAGCGACAATAATCAACGCCAAAATCATTTTTTTTAGCATAGATTCTCCAGTTATATTTATTTGTATATCTTCAATTTGTCCATAATCGATTTTTCCTCATTACGCATGATGAGTTTGTCTTGCTCGTTTATGTGGTCATAACCGAATAGATGCAATAGAGAATGCACAAAGAGATAGGCAAGCTCTCTCTCAAAGGAATGATTAAATTCTTCAGCCTGTTCTCTAATTTTATCGATTGAGATAACAACATCTCCCAAAATAGCGTTGTCATAATCATTACCGAATTCGTCCTCCATAGGGAAAGAAAGAACATCCGTAACGTAATCATTGCCTAAATAGTTTTTATTCAGTTCTCTTATTTCTTCATTTGTAACAAACGATATGCTGATTTCAAAATTCTTTCCTTTGTTAAGATGTTCCAGTGTTTGATCAGCTACCCTGTCTATCAGTTCCTCTATCGGTTCCTCTAAAACAAAACCTTCTTTTCTCACATCGATTAGTATTTCCATTGTTATTTATCCACCCCTTTATTCTCATAATTCTCATAGGCTTTGATGATATCTTGGACTAGCTTATGGCGCACAACATCCTTTTTATCAAAGTATACAAATCCAATACCCTCAACATCTTTGAGAATTATCTCCACTTCCTTCAAGCCTGATTTCTTTCCCATCGGTAAATCTATCTGGGTCACATCGCCTGTCACAACAGCCCTGGAACCATAACCAAGCCTCGTTAGAAACATTTTCATCTGCTCTTTGGTTGTGTTTTGAGCTTCATCAAGTATGATAAAAGCCGAATCTATGGTTCTCCCTCTCATGTAAGCCAGGGGGGCTACTTCAATCAATCCCTTTTCCAGATATCTCAGATAGTTTTCAGAACCCATAATTTCAAACATAGCATCATAGAGAGGTCTTAAGTAAGGGTCAACTTTCTCTTGGAGATCACCGGGTAAGAATCCCAACTTCTCTCCTGCTTCTACTGCCGGTCTTGTTAATATGATTCTGTCCACTTCTTTTTTTCTAAATGCATCCACTGCCATTGCAACCGCTAGGTACGTCTTCCCTGTTCCAGCAGGTCCGATACCAAATACAATATCATTTTCTCTGATATTGTTTATATAAATCTTCTGTCCGATGGTCTTGGGCTTAATCATCTTGCCCGATGAAGTCACGGTTATGACATCATTAAGATAATCCCCCACTCTCTCCACATTACCCTCTGCATAGTATTTTAAAAGATAATTGAATTTCGATTCCGGCAAGAATCCCTCATCCTTAAAACCATTAATTATATCCTCTAGCAGTTTGGCGACTGTCTCCACGTCATCCTTTTTACCAATTATCTTTAATATATCTTCTCTGACCAGTAAATCTATTTTAAAAAGCTCTCTGATTTGTCTTAGATTATTATCCATTTGCCCGAAAATAAGCGGGACTAAATTACCGTTCTCCAATTGAATTTGTTTCTCAAATTGTTCCATTTATCCTCCTTTTGGTATGTCTATCTAATCAATAATATCATATGCCAAAACATATTTCTATACAAACAAAATTATAAAGAAATTGTATATCTCCGAAACATTTGTTAAAATGAACTTGGAGGTGTTATTATGACAATACACATTGGTGCTAAACAAGGAGAAATTGCTGAAACCATACTATTGCCCGGTGATCCTTTAAGGGCTAGGTTTTTGGCAGAAAAATATCTCGATGATTACTTCTGCTATAATGAAGTACGGGGTATGTATGGTTATACAGGTTATTATAAAGGTAAAAAAATCTCAGTCCAAGGTACAGGAATGGGTATGCCTTCCATTGGCATATACTCACATGAGCTCATAGTTGACTATGGTGTCAGAAATCTTATCCGAATCGGATCGTGCGGTTCATTCAGAGAAGACGTTAAGGTAAGAGATGTCATATTGGCCATGAGTGCTTCCACCAACTCAAATTTTGCTTCTCAATATGGTCTCCCTGGAACCTATGCCCCTACAGCTTCTTATGAGCTGTTGGAAAAAGCTAAGAAATCAGCTGACCAGAAGAATATCCCTGTTGTAATTGGCAATATACTGTCCAGTGACATTTTCTACGATGCAAATCCAGATATTTGGAAAAAATGGGCGGCACTTGGCGTTCTTGGAGTTGAAATGGAAGCTGCTGCACTCTATATGAATGCTGCTAAGCTTGGTGCAAATGCATTGGCCATTTTGACAGTCAGCGACAATGTTGCAACTCATGAGATGACGACAGCGGAAGAAAGAGAAAAAACGCTGACGGATATGATGGAAATAGCACTTGAATTAGCATAAAAAAAGACCCGTCGGGTCTTTTTTTAACTTAAGTATTTCGAAACTATTTCATTAACCTGCTTGCCGTCGGCTTTGCCTTTAATCAGGGGCATTATTTTCCCCATGATTTTTCCCATGTCTTTCTTGGTTTGTGCATTGGTTTCTTTGATAGCATTAACCACTATTTCTTCCAATGCCTCCAGGCTAAGCTGTTCAGGCAAATATTCAGTTAAAATAGCAATTTCCTCTTCAGTAAGTGTAACCAAGTCTTCCCTATTGCCAGCTTTGAAGTCGTCTATACTGTCTTTTTTCTGTTTCACCTGTTTGGCGATTATGCCGATGACATCATCATCAGACAACTCTACCCTGTTGTCAACTTCCAATTGTGTAACTGCCGCTCTAATCATGGTTACAGTGTTTTTTCTTACCTTGTCTTTATTTTTCATTGAAGCCTTCAAGTCTTCCATAAGCTTCTCTTTTAAAGACATACCTTCACCTCAATTATTTACCAATCTTTTTGTTTTTCTTTCTCTTGGCAGCTTCAGCCTTCTTCTTTCTCTTCACGCTTGGCTTTTCGTAGTGCTCTCTTTTCCTTACTTCAGAGAGAACGCCAGTGATAGCACATTGTCTTTTAAATCTCTTCAATGCATTATCCAAAGATTCATTTTCTCTTACTTTAACCTCTGTCATCTGCGACCCTCCCCTCATAACACAATATTGTCGTATCTCAAATTGCACTTGTAAATTATACATTAAATAAAAAATATTTTCAACTGTTATTTTTCAAATCTAACCCGGTGGCCATTTCATCAGTCTCTTGCCTAAAACATGAAAATGCAAATGATCCACAGACTGCATTCCGTCCACTCCACAGTTGGATACCACCCGATATCCAGATTCAAAAATACCCGTTTTTTTAGCAATAAGTGGTATAGCTTCAAGTATTTTAAGAGCGGTTTCACTATTAGAATGATCAAGCTGGTTTAGAGATGAAATATGAGTCTTGGGTATAATCAGGACATGAACAGGTGATTGTGGATTGATATCGTTAAAAGCCAGGATGTCATCATTCTCGTACACAATCTCTGATGGTATTTCCTTATTGGCGATTTTACAAAACAAACAGTTTTTCACAACGTCACCTCCTCAGTTATAAGTGTATGGTAATCAACAGAGTTGACTCGGACATGTTTTCTAGCGTTTTTCAAGTCATCAGGTGAATAAGTATGGGTGGTCAGGTAATTTGTGGCATGACCGATATAATACCCTTTTTCATGCTGTTGTTCATAAAGAACATCCACCGTTCTGTCTAAAAACGCTAGAAAACATGTCCGAGTCAACTCTGTTGATTACCATACACTTATAACTGAGGAGGTGACGTTGTGAAAAACTGTTTGTTTTGTAAAATCGCCAATAAGGAAATACCATCAGAGATTGTGTACGAGAA
>CAKMKB010000105.1:0-3575 GCA_927435965.1 uncultured Clostridia bacterium | reverse complement strand
CGGTAGATAAAATAATTATCTACCTCCTACCCGATTCTGAAAATTTGTGAAAACTAGAGAAGCGCCGTATACGGAACCGTACGTACGGTGCTGTGGGAGGTCGGTAGATAAAATAATTATCTACCTCCTACCCGATTAGATTCCGCTTCCAAATTCAATCGATCAACAATTTTATAAGTCTCCATTTTCCCCCCCAATGGTTGTTCGCGTTCCCTATTAAGAATACCGTAAAAAGTGTCTTTTTACAATTCTTTTTTCAAAATGATAACTGATAAGATTGATTGTTATTAAGACTGTTTGACACCTGTCAGACTGTCATATAATATGGAAATATAAAAATACTCAACGGGAGGATAAGACAGATGGATTTGTGTGACAAAGGTTGTAATACATGTCTTCAAAAATTATGCGTCCATAAAGTACCCATATTTTCATCTCTCAATTATGAGCATTTGAGACAAATAGTTCAATTGATAGAGCATAAGACTTATAAAAAGGGAGATATGCTTTTAAGAGAGAATGATTTGGGGGATTCTATAACTATAATCAACGAAGGATCAGCCAAAGCATTGAGATATTCTCAGGATGGAAGAGAACAGATCCTCCATGTTCTGACGGAAGGAGATTTTTTTGGTGAACAATTCTTATTCAGTAATCAGAGGGCGTCCTATTCGGTGGAAGCCTTGGATGACATTGCTATATGTCTTCTTACAAAAACAGAGTTTAAGAAACTACTGAATTCAAATCCTGATATAGCCATGAAGGTTATTGAAGAGCTAGGTAATAGACTTGTGCGCTTGGAGAACTCAATGAAGCGAATTGGGGTAAAAAGCATAGACTCCCGAATTGGCCAACTCCTTATTGATTTTTCACTTAAATATGGAAAGGAAACGGAGATAGGTGTAGAAATTCACTTGCCATTAAGTAGGGAAGGCATGTCTAATTACCTTGGCATAGCAAGGGAGACTATGAGTAGAAAGCTGAGCCAGTTGGAAGCTGATAAAATAATCAAATCTGAGGGGAATAAGATCATTGTTGTTTTAGACGAAGAAAAGCTTATAGAATTGTCTGAAATGTAAAACATGATTTGAATCACATAACTCAAGATTTCTTTGGTGTAGAATAGTGTTAGAGAAAACATCAATCAAGGAGGTTAAACAAATGAATACAATTAATAAGAATATTACAGTAGGAGACGTCGCTGTTTTGATTCCAAATGCTATCGAGGTTTTTGCTAAGCATGATATTGATTTCTGTTGTGGCGGCAATCGGATACTAGCTGATGTCATCAAAGAAAGTGGATTGAATGAAAATCAAGTATTTGAAGAACTGGAAAAACTATTGGCAAAAAGGAGGGTGGAACTTGAAGCGATAGGAGATGATTTTGCTATGATGAAGTCTGCTGAGTTATCATTGTATATTGAAAACACACACCACACCTATCTGAAAGAGACACTGCCAGTTATAAGTGATTTATTGAACCAAATTTTAAAAGTGCATGGTAAAAATCACAATGAATTGTACGATATTCATAAAAATTTTGGTCTACTTAAGACAGATTTAGACCAACATCTTATCAAAGAAGAAACAATTTTGTTTCCTCTATTAAGAGAAGGTACAAATAAAGCAGAAATCAGCAGGTATATAAATGAAATTCTACAGGAGCATGAAGTTGTCGGAGATGCATTAAGAAAAATCAGAAAGGCATCCAATAAGTACACAGTTCCTGAAGATGGGTGCGATACTTATAGACAAACATACAAAATGCTTGAAGAATTACAAAATGATCTTCATCAGCATGTACATCTAGAGAATAATATTTTGTTGAATCAGTTTGATAAGGAAATCTAACAAGTAAAAAGATATTGGTTTCCGCTATGACGATGAAATACTAAGAAAAGTTGACGCCATCAATTGATGGTATCAACTTTTTTTAAGTCTGTTTGTGCTCATTTCAACAATTCTGTTGATCAAGCTTCATAAAAAGCTTTATAACCCTTGTAGGTCATATAGATATCAGCTTTGCTGGCTATTTCATAGGGACCATGCACACTTAACAGTGAGACTCCACAGTCCACTACTTCCATACCGTAACCCGCTAGTATGTATGCGATGGTACCACCACCACCCTGATCCACTTTCCCGAGTTCACCCATTTGCCAAACAACTTGATTATCGTCAAATATTTTTCTGATTTTGTTTATATATTCTGCGTTGGCATCATTGCTGCCTCCTTTGCCTCTGGACCCTGTGTATTTTACCAGCGTGATACCTCTACCGATATAAGGTGTGTTGCGCTTATCCATCACTTCAGGGTAATTCGGGTCGAATCCAGCCAAAGTATCTCCAGATAAGACAGAGGAGTTGCTCAGTGCTCTTCTTAATACTAAATCAGAATATTCTTTTTCAGTAAAGTTTATCAGTTCAGCAACAGTATTTTCGAAAAACTTTGATGCCATACTTGTATTGCCAACACTTCCGATTTCTTCCTTGTCTACAAATAGAGCGACAGCTGTTCTTTGAGGCTTATCAATGTCAAGTATCGCTTGCAATGATGTAAATGCACAAGCTCTATCGTCCTGACCGTAACCACCGACCATACTTCTATCAATACCGACATCTCTAGATTTACCTGCAGGTACTATTTCAATCTCAGCAGTCGTGAAGTCTCCTTCTGTGATGCCATAGCGATCATGCAATATTTTCAAAATATTAAGTTTCACCTTATCGCTGACTTCATCGTCTTTATATGGGATGCTGCCAAACAGTATGTTCAAGCCTTCACCCGTGATGCCATCACCCATTTTTTTGTCCATTTGATCTTTAGCAAGATGTGGCAGTAAATCAGTGATAAAGAAAACAGGATCCTGTTCATCTTCGCCAATAACAATTGATATTTTATCACCGTTTGGCTTTATAAGAACGCCGTGTAACGCAAGTGGCAAGGTAACCCACTGGTATTTCTTGATGCCACCGTAATAATGGGTTTTTAGTAGAGCCAGTTCGGAGTCTTCATAAAGCGGAAATTGTTTTAGATCTATGCGTGGTGCATCGAGATGAGATCCTATAATGTTCATGCCATCTTCAAGTTTCTCCTTGCCTATGACAAAAAGAACCACGCCCTTCCCCTTATTGTTTGCATATAGTTTTGTTCCTTGCTCTAGTGATTCATTGTTTTCAATAAAATAATTTAACGGTTTGAAACCATTCTCTTCAGCTATACGAATTATTTCATCGTTGGCTTCTCTTTCAGTTTTACCTATGTCCAAAAATGATTTGTAGCTCTCGCTGACAGCAAGGGTTTTATTAAGTTCTTTATCGTCCAGTTTATCCCATACATTATTCCATTCATGTGTAAGTGATTTCTGCAGTTTTTTTCCTTTTGATTCAGTTTTCATGACTGACTCCTTTCGTTAATCGACAGACCAATACTTGATTTCGCCGTCAGTATTGGTGGATTTTACTTTCCCTTCATCTTCCAAATAATCTAGATGTGCAGAAGCCTCGCCAGTTGCGAACCACTTCTGAACAACGGGAAATGCTTTCCAATCCTTAGCTCTGATAGACCAGGTCAT
>CAKMKB010000104.1:0-4373 GCA_927435965.1 uncultured Clostridia bacterium | reverse complement strand
GAGGCAATGATCAGTGGTCTAACATCATAGCTGGAGTTGACCTGATAAGAAGAAAGCAGAGCGATAGTGCTTTTGGTATGACTTTCTCACTTCTAACCAACAGCGAAGGGAAAAAAATGGGAAAAACAGAAAAAGGAGCGTTGTGGCTGGATTCCGAAAAAACATCGCCCTATGAGTTTTATCAGTATTGGAGGAATGTAGATGATGCGGATGTGAAAAAGTGCCTTGCTTTATTGACGTTTATCCCGATGGACGAGGTAGAGAGATTAGGATCGATGGAAGGATCTCAGATCAACATGTCCAAAGAGATACTAGCTTTTGAGATAACCAAACAGATCCATGGGGAGATTGAGGCGCAAAAAGCGCAAGAAGCTGCAAGAGCGTTGTTTTCGCAAGGCACCGATTCAGAGAATATGCCATCGACAGATATGGATAGAGCCCTCTTGGAGGACAGTCCTACGATTGTTGATATCCTTAGATTGACAGGGCTCATCAGCACCAATAGCGAGGGAAGAAGACTGATTCAACAGGGTGGCATAATGCTAAACGATGAAAAAATTCAGGATTTTGCAAGACCTATAATTCTTGAGGATTTTACCGATAATAAGATGATTGTGAAAAAAGGAAAGAAAGTATATCATAAAGTCAATTTAAAGTAAGGGATGATAAACATGTCAAAGATAAGGTTAGCGATAGTTTGTACCTTTGGACTTGAGGCTATAGTAAAGCGAGAACTGTTACAAATGGGATATACAGATCTGACGGTCGACAATGGATGGATTTTTTTTGACGCAGAGATTGAGGATATTATAAAGACTAACATTAACTTAAGGAGTGCTGAAAGGGTTTTATTGGTAATGGGTGAATTCAATGCAGTTACATTCACTGAATTACACGATAAAACCTATGACTTGCCTTGGGATGAGTGGATAGAGAAGGATGGCAGCTTCACAGTCAAGGGCAAATCAGTGAAGTCCAAGCTTTATAGTGTGCCTGATTGCCAGTCGATTGTTAAAAAAGCAATTGTAAATAAACTTAAGAACAAGTTTGATGTTGAATGGTTCACTGAAAAAGGTGCTGAATTCACAGTTCAGGTCTCAATTCTCAAGGATAATGTAATTCTGACTATCGATACTACAGGCTCAAGAGAAGGATTGTTCAAAAGAGGTTATAGAAAAAGTGCCGTAGAGGCACCATTGAAAGAAACAATGGCGGCAGCTCTCGTACAGCTTAGCTTTTGGAACAAGGACAGAATCTTATATGACCCTATGTGTGGGTCGGGGACTATTGCCATTGAAGCGGCACTGATAGGAACAAACACACCACCAGGACTATTCAGACAATTTGCGTCTGAGGAGTGGCAGGCGATACCTGCTATTGCCTGGGATGACATGAGATTCTATTACGAGTCGCAAATTGATCATGAAGCCAAGCTTAGGATATATGCATCGGATATCAATAAAGATGCCATAGATTCAGCGAAAAAAAACGCCATAAGAGCAGGGATGGAAGAGCATATTATTTTTGAAACGTTGGATATCAAGGATATAGAATTGCCAGGAGATTATGGTGTTATGATTACTAATCCACCATATGGTGACAGAATAGGCGACGAGGAAACAGTTATGGAAATTTCAGAATACTTAGGTAAAATTTTCGGAGGTAATAAAACATGGTCAAATTATATAATAACACCCTTTGAAAAATTTGAGAATTATTTTGGTGCAAAAGCTTCTAGGAAAAGAAAGCTTTTTAATGGCAATGTTAAGGTAAACTATTATCAGTACTTCGGCGAAAAAAAGCAATAAATCAATTGCTTTTTTTCAAAACTAAATCTATTTATGATATAATCATAACGGAAGTACCAATCTAAAAACTAAGTACAGGAGGAAAAAAATGATAGTTGGACATAAAGATGATATAGAATTTGTCAGACCCGATGATCCGTCAGTAAAAGGGGCGGAAATGAAGAAGATAATTGGATCCGAAGAAGGATGGGAAGATCATGTCATGAGAATTGTAAGACTTGAGCCAAATGGATACAGCTTCAATCATAATCATCCATGGCCTCATATTAATTACTATATTAAGGGTCAGGGAGTCTTGACCATAGAAGGCAAGGAGTATCCTGTCAAGGAAGGTGGGTATTCACTTGTTCCTGCAAACAAACAACATCAATGGAAATCCACGGAAGATTCAGGTTTGGAGTTTATCTGTATCGTTCCAAAAGAAGGACATAAGTAACAAAAGTTTAAGTCTATTGTCGAAGGGTGAATCAGTCTTATGAGTAACAACGATTTCAAAGTATCAATAAATTCTCCACAGTTCAAGATATTGGACAGTATGATAGATGGTGTCCGATTGCTCAATAAATATAACACAGTCATTCATACCAATCAATATCTTGAACAAAATATCATATCCCATACAATTGGCAAAAAATGCTATGAGGGAATTGGCAAAAGAGAAGCATGTCAGCATTGCATTTCTGAAGAGACTTTTGTTTCTGGAAAAACATTCAGAAAACATGAAGTGATCAATGACAGACACTATCTTGTGATAAGTTCGCCTGTCTATGACAGGTACAATAACATTAGCGCTGTTGTTGAAGTCTTCAGGGACATAACGAAAGAAAAAGAATTGGAAGAATCATTGATTATTAAAAACGAAAAGATGCGAAACGATATAGAGTTCGCACAGAGCATGCAAATTAATATGCTTCCAATTAAGGGTGTCTATAATGACTTACAGATAGACTACTTTTATAAACCCTCAGAACTGCTAAGTGGAGACATGTTCGATGTCTTTAAGATAGATAAGGATTGCACAGGTTTTTATATTTGTGATGTTGTGGGACATGGAATCTCGTCTTCAATGATCAGTATGTATGTTAAGCAGACTATGAGGGCTATAAGCAAGCAAACAACAGATATCAATGCTATCATGAGTGAGCTGCACAGAACATTCTTGGCATTGAACTTTGAAGATGACAAGTATTTTTCGATATTTTTCAGTCTGTTTGATAAAAACACCCTTGAGCTAAAATATATAAATGCAGGTCATAACTGCGAGCCATTGATGAAACGCAATGGCCAGGTATCAAAACTGAAAGCGAAAGGGTATCCAATCTGCAATATATTCGAAAGTGTAAGCTATGAAGTTAAAAAAATCAATTTGAAGGTTGGAGACAATATTTTATTCTACACAGATGGAATAACTGAAATGAAAAACACGGCTGGAGAATATTTTGGAGAAATGAAGTTGATAGACTTATTTCAAAATGAGAAAAATATCATCAATAGAATTAGAGATGAAATAGATATATTTGATGGATTAAACAGTGATGACTTGGCATTGTTGGATATAAAAGTAATTTAATTGGGAGGAAACCATGAGTGTTTCAGTTGATTTAAAAGGATCAGGAATCAATTTCAAGCTTTTGAAGGAATTCGAAATTGAGATTAAAAAATCCCATCAAAAGCTTTATGATCGAACAGGTGAAGGCAGTGATTTTTTAGGCTGGGTAGAGTGGCCTATCACATACGATAAGCAGGAATTTGAGCGAATCATCATTGCAAGCGAGAAAATCAGGAAAATGAGCCAAGTTTTTCTAGTGGTAGGGATAGGTGGTTCATATTTGGGATCAAAAGCTGCCTTAGAAGCTATCAAAGGTAATTATTACAATCAAATAGTTAAAGACACACCTGATATTTTTTTTGTCGGAAATAACATCAGCAGCAGATACCTGATGGATATTTTTGAGATTATCAAAGACAAAGAGATTTGTGTCAATGTGATCTCTAAATCAGGAACAACTACCGAACCTGCTGTTGCCTTTAGAATAATAAAAAAAATGATGGAAAAAAAGTATGGTAGAGAAGAATCAGCGAGAAGGATTTTTGCAACAACTGATAAAAACAGGGGTGCTTTGCTTGAATTGGCAAAAAAAGAAAATTATGAAACCTTCGAGATAGGAGATGACATAGGTGGTAGATACTCAGTAATAACACCGGTAGGGTTACTACCTATGGCTGTTGCAGGCATAGACATCAGAAGCTTTATGCTTGGAGCAGCGTCTGGTTACGAAAAATATAAAACACCAAATATAGATGATAATCCATGTTTTCAATATGTAGCCTATAGAAATATCATGTATTCAAAAGGCAAGAAAATTGAAATCCTGGCGAACTACGAACCATCATTGACCAATTTTTCCGAATGGTGGAAACAACTATTTGGTGAAAGCGAGGGCAAGGATCACAAGGGA
Source organism: uncultured Clostridia bacterium (assembly GCA_927435965.1). GTDB lineage: Bacteria > Bacillota > Clostridia > Tissierellales > Dethiosulfatibacteraceae > 38-11. Next base: position 106 of record CAKMKB010000104.1, on the reverse strand, counting down.
ATCTATCCTTCTTCAGTAAACTTCACATCTGATTTACACTCGATGGGGCAATATATTCAAGACGGTGAAAGGCATATTTTTGAAACAGTTATCAAAATTGCTGATC
>CAKMKB010000103.1:0-4955 GCA_927435965.1 uncultured Clostridia bacterium | reverse complement strand
GGAAACATAACATAAGACAACACATCTTCCATCGATTCATACAATTCTGGAATTTCAGATTTTGCTTTTTCCAATTCATCCTCTAATAAGTCTGCAGGTCTTACGGTGATGACTTCATCATCTCCGATGATCAGTTTTTTGATATCATCTGATATAGGCCCTGGTGATTTCCCGTAAAATCCCTTGACATAGCTCTTAATCTCATTTGGTACCATTTTGTATCTTGTACCTGTTATAACATTAAAAACAGCTTGTGTTCCAACCATCTGACTTAATGGGGTTACCAAAGGTGGAAATCCCAAATCTTCTCTGACTTTAGGAATCTCTCTTAAAACCTCCTCAAATTTATCCTCAGCATTCAGTGATTTAAGCTGGGATACAAGATTCGACAGCATACCACCAGGTACCTGATATAGGAGTGTTCTCGGTTCAACAAATAAGACTTTGGGGCTCAAAGTTCCTTCTGCTAAATATTTGTCCCTTATTACTTTGAAGTGATCAGCGATTTGATCAAGAACTAAAATATCCAGCCCTGTCTCGAACTCCGTATCTCTTAAAGCTTCTACAATGGTCTCAGTGGGTGGCTGGCTGGTTCCTGATGAAAATGGTGATATGGCAGTGTCAACAATATCAACTCCTGCCTCTATCGCTTTAAGCATTGTCATTGAAGCAACTCCGCCTGTACAGTGATTATGGAGTTCTATGGGCAAATCAGAAACTTTTTTGATTTCCTTTATGAAATGATAAGCATCATATGGTTTTAAGATACCAGACATATCCTTTATGCATATGGAGTCTGCTCCCATCAACTCAAGCTCTTTAATCAGATTGACAAAGTACTCTGTATTATGGACTCTACTTGTTGCATAGGATATGGCACATTGACAGTGAGCACCTTCTGATTTGATCACGTCTATGGATTTCTTCATGTTTCTAGGATCGTTGAGAGCATCAAATACCCTGACAATATCAATCCCATTTTTAATGGCTTTCTTAACAAATTCCTGAACTGTATCATCTGCATAATGTCTATATCCCACAAGGTTTTGACCCCTTAGCAGCATCTGTAGCTTTGTGTTTTTAACATATTTTCTGATTGTTCTTAATCTTTCCCATGGGTCTTCATTCAAAAATCTAAGACATGAATCAAACGTTGCTCCTCCCCAGACTTCAATGGCATGATAACCCACTTGATCCATTTTTTCCAGAATCGGTATCATTTCTTCAGTGGTCATTCTAGTTGCAATGAGAGATTGGTGTCCATCCCTTAATGATGTTTCAGTGATTTTGAGTGGTTTCATTTTTTCCATCCTTTTTATATTGTTAGATACCTGAATCATTCATAATAATTTAAGCGTTTTTTATCAATTGAATTATTATTATTAATATAATGATTGATTAACTTAAATTTATTATGTTATAATTTGTTGAGAATTTGATTTAATCGTATCATTTACTTGTTTTTTTGTAAATGCATAACATAAGGATTTAATGACTTTTTTACTTACTATTTATATTATATTGAATAGTTAACTTATTAAAACGAGGTGAAATATGGACCACACAGATTTAAAAATAATAGAAATCATGCAGGTTAATGGCAGAATATCTATGAAGGATTTAGCCAAAATTGTTGCTTTAAGTCCCCCGGCAACGGCCGAAAGAGTACGTCGACTTGAGGATAGCGGTACCATTGAGCGATATCAAGCCATCATCAACACCGTAAAGATAGGAAAACCTATCAGGGTATTTATAAACGTAGCTATGAAATCTGACAAATTGAAAGAGTTCATTGCATTTGCTTTAGCAGCTGAAGAAATTGTTGAATGCTATCATGTTACCGGACCCTACAGCATGATTTTAAAAGCAAACCTGAGAGAGATGTCTGATCTAGAAGTATTAGTTGGCAAAGTCCAAGTTTATGGCAACACAGAGACCCATATCATCATGTCGAGTCCGGTGGAAAATAAACCAATATAAAAAAATCACCTCAGGGTGATTTTTTAGTTTCCTCTTGTATGAACCATCCAAAACCAATCAATAAAAATATGTCTCCAATACTTATGGTTTTGTTAAAAGGATATGGGTCGTTTAAAATGATAATGTCTGCTAAGAATTTCAATCTGGTGTCCTTTGTCAGAGCTGTATGAATTAAGTCTTTACCATAGGCTAGATAACTGTAGTTTTCCCATGAAAAAGGATACTCCGGAGGTATCCTAACGGGCATTTTCATCCCGTTAAACAAAATTACTGTGAAATTCATCAATGTACCTATCAAAAATAGCTTCATATAGTTTTTTTCTATATTTAATACTATTCCAATTAAAATCAACTGATAAGATAAGCTGTGAATGTAAGGAAAGAAGGTATAGATAAATTGACCGATTGTAGTGGCATAATAGTTCTTTACTATTAGCCCACTTATGAACTGAAGCAAAAAACTTGCCACAAATAGCGGCAATCCTTTAATTTCTATATCAATCAAATTGCTGATTTTTCTCTTTCTAAGTACTACAATAAGCAGGGATATAAAGATAGTTATAATAAGTTCATGAATCATTTAAGCTATTCCTTCAATGTTGTTTTGAACACTATCTAGGCCGTGTGTGTCGATTTTTCTCAACGTTTCAATGGCTTTATCTATTATTTCAGGATTGAACTGAGTCCCTGAGTATTTTAATAGCTCTTTAATGGCCTCTTCAGAACTCAATGCTTTTCTGTAAGGTCGATCAGTTGTCATGGCATCATAAGAATCTGATATGGTTAGAATCGTAGTTTCAATAGGTATTTCAGACCCCTTCAAACCCATCGGATAACCACTTCCATCCCACTTCTCATGATGGTGCTTAACTATATTCATCACGTCTTTCAAAAATCCTATATCCTTGATAATATCATAACCGATTGATGGATGATTCCTGATGACCTCCAGCTCCAAATCGGACAATCTTTCCTGCTTGTTAAGAATCCTATCATCTATGCCTATCTTGCCGATATCATGTAAGAGTGCGGCGTTCTTTATAATCTCAATCTGTTTTGGACTGAGATTTATTTCTTGGGCGATTGCAACAGAATACTCTCCAACCCTATTCGCATGTCCGCTTGTGTATGGATCCTTTGCCTCTATTGCATTGATAAGTGCTTTGACTGTGTCATAGTAGTTCTTTCTCATGTCGACGTATAGCTTGAATGAATAACGTGACAACATCAATGGTATGAAAAATAGTACAACTGCACCGGCCCCATAGTTGTCATAGGCTAATGCCACTATGACTCCCAGTAATCCTACAGCCATTACATTGACGATAGTGCCCCTAAAATTATCTGACCAAATATAGAAAAATTTCCCTCCAGATAAAGTGATAATCAGAAAGGTCATAATCAGAGTGTTGACCAAAAGGAAAGTCATGATTGAACCTGTTATAGATACAGGATCGAGCTCTCCCAAAAAAAAGAACCTACTGTGAAGTACCAGGTAAACCAAAGCTGCCAATCCAGTATAAAGGATGTTTTGAGCTACATTAAAAATTGTCTTATAAACTGGCGTATTAAAAATATGGACATAACCTCTTCCTTCAACGTAAGGCTTACTAAATACGATACCACATACACTTACAATAATAGCTGATAGCGGTCCTCCGAGTATAATAGCTGCCAATGTAATGGCAAACGAGACCGATATGGCGCCGACTCCTGGAATTTGAACCAGAAACGTCTCCGCGATTATTGTGAACAGGCTGAACAATGCTACCATGCTCCAGTTATCTACATTAAATGATAACATGATGACAACAAGAAACAATAATGCCATTAAACCTAATGCAAATATGAAATTCCTTGTTTTATGCGGTATCCCAGACATAAATACCCTCCAAATATATAAAAGACCGGCTTAAATCTATTTCGCTTATTCTATAACCATCTGTATCCAGCGCCGCTTGCTAAAACTAAAGCAAGTATTGAAACTAAAACAGCTACTATTTTTCTCATGATATAGCCTCCTTGGAGTGCTCTGCTCATCCGCTATAAAAGCAGGCTATATCCGCTTCGCTAAACTATTGATTGAAACGCCGGTCTTTTAAATCTAATTAACTGAACTATGTTTTGCCACACGTCTGTTTATTGCACAGAGTGTTGCTTTGACAGCAGCTTCTGATTTTGAGTGTTCCACAAAGCTATTGCCACAAAGCACGATTTCTTTTCCACCATACATAAAATTTACAGCGCAGTTTATCATTTCCTTGTTTGCAAAAACTTTGCTTTCGATATCTTCCAAGAGAAGACAATCATCAAACCCCAGGGCCTTCTCAACTGCTTTGAGTGTAGCCCTCGAGCTTAGTCGCATCAAGTTTCTTTCAGTTTTGAGACCGGTTTCAGTGGCTTCAAAAGTAGATTCATCAAACTGCAACACCACTTTAACACTGACAGAATTCTGTCTATTCTCTAAATGCAGAGAATTAATTTTCAACCGATAGTCGCCATTAAAAGCAAAGCTATCATTGACTTGTGCTATGCTGATTTTTTTGTAATCAACATCTATTTGATATCGGGATATAAGAACAGATTGTACATCTCTACAAATTTGTTTGACGTTCCTAGATGAATCTGCAAGTATATGAATTTCCTGGATGCTACCTTTGTTATCGTCAATTATTCTGCAAGACATAACTGATTTGAGATTAGATAAGAATTCTTCTATGTCTTTATAGTTCATATTTCCCTCCAAAACCAATATTCTCTATTATTCTACAACATTTCTAATCGTTTGTGAAATTATATTTCAAAAAAATAAGTAAATCCATATTAATGATTTACCCATTTTTATTAAAATTATTCATTTTTAGGCTTAAATAAACAGTGTAGAGTCTGATCTTTCTGATGCGGCAAGGAAAGAAGCAACCCCGCCAAGTTCAGCTCCCTCAATCAGTTCCTCTTGTTTAATGCCCATCAAATCC
>CAKMKB010000102.1:0-32030 GCA_927435965.1 uncultured Clostridia bacterium | reverse complement strand
CTACATCATTATATCAAATAAAGAATCAAATGGAAAGTATGTTAAAATAAAAACAAGATTGTTAATAATATTACAAATAATAATTTCATAAGGGGTGAAAAAATGACTGATATTAACAATAATCAGGAAAACGTATCACCGGAAGTGCGAAAACCGAGAAGACCTTCCAGAGAAAATACAGCGAGCACAGCAGAAGCAAAGGAAAGTATTCCACAGGTAGCCGATGAATCTGGCGTAAGGAAACCGAGGAGACCTTCTAGGGATGGATCCGGCAATAGTGATACAGGACAGGAACCAGCAACAAGTAGTTCTCGAAGATCATCGAGTAATCGAAAACCTAAAAAGAACCAGATTCCAATAGGATTAGCTGTTTTGGCAGGTATGATAATTTTTACAATATATCTAGCTATTACCGTCAGTGGCCAATTGGCCTTGTATTTTGTAGTTGGAAGTGCCTTTGGCATGATACTGCAAAGGGCAAGATTCTGTTTCACGGCATCGATGCGTGATCCCTATCTGACAGGATCCACATCCGTCACAAGAGCTGCCCTGGTTGCCTTTGCAATAACCTCAATCGGTTTCACTGCTATAAAATACGGTTACTTCAGAGTAGGATTGCCTGTCCCCGGTATGGGGTTTGTAGCGCCTATTGGCGTTGCAACAGCTGTAGGCGCTGTTATTTTCGGAATTGGCATGGTAATAGCAGGTGGTTGTGCATCAGGTACCTTGATGCGTGTGGGGGAAGGTTTCCATATGAATATGCTGGTCCTCTTCTTCTTTATGGCTGGCTCTTTATGGGGCGCCTATGATTTTGGATTTTGGAAAAGAAACTTCATGCTAGCTAGTCCATCCGTGTTTCTTCCGGACATATTTGGCTGGGGTGGCGGTTTATTGGTTAACCTTATTATTATTGGAATACTATATGTATTAGCGGACAAATGGGAAAAAAGAAAAAATGCAAGTAGTCACTAGGAGGAATAGAAATGGCTAAGGAAGTAATGTTAGATTGTTTTGGTGAAGCGTGTCCCGTGCCTTTGGTGAAAGCGGAGAATGCTTTAAAGGGTTTAGAAGTCGGAGATGTGTTGGTCGTTCAGATCGATCATAGCTGTGCGGTCAAAAATGTACCGGAATGGGCAAGAAAAGAAGGACATTTTGTGGATATTGAAGAAGTTGATGATGGCGAATGGGAAATCATCATTGAAAAAGCAGTATAAGTATTTACGATGAAACAATTTCCTAAGGAGGTGTGAAGTTGGAATTTTTCAATAAATTGAAAGAAAATGATCTTTACAACAAATGGTTTAGAACACCTTATTCATATGTTACTGGAGCTGTATTGCTATCATTGTTTCAGATTGTCATGTTGGCGGCAACAGGAAGTCCTTGGGGCGTTTCGGCAACATTTGCAAATTGGGGAGCATGGCTCTACCAATTAGTTGGAGGCAGTGTGGAAAAGTGGTATTACTTCACCGGTCCCGGTGCTCCTGGTTCTTTAAATGCCTTGGAAGCGGGCTTTATGAGCAATAGCGGAACAATGCTGAATCTTGGCGTTATCTTCGGTGCTTTATTATCAACTCTACTGGCGTCTCAGTTTAAAATCAAAAAGATCAAAAACAAACGTCAAATTGTAGCGGCAGTGTCAGGTGGCTTGATGATGGGTTATGGTGCGAGAATCGCATATGGTTGCAACATTGGCGCCCTGTTCGGAGGAATATCCTCTCTTTCACTGTCAGGATGGGTATTTGCGGCATTTATGTTTGTAGGCGCTGTTATCGGAAGCAAATTATTAGTTAAATATTTTATGTAGAAGATGAAGAGCTCAAATTAAAATTTGAGTTCATTGTCTTGTCAAATGATTTTAGAATTATGGAGGTACATCATGGCACGTGAAAAGAAAATTGAGCATTATGACGTAATTATCATTGGAGCTGGAGCTGCAGGATTAACAGCTGCAATTTATTGTTCCAGAGCTAGGCTAAGTACTTTGATCATTGAAAAAGCCCTAGTAGGTGGACTGGCGACTTATACAAATGAAATATGGAATTATCCGGGATTTCCAAATTCACCTAAGGGTGAAGAGATTACCGATTTAATGAAAGAGCAAGCCAAGAACATGGGTGCGAAATTCAAACTGACTGAAGTTCAATCTGTTGATTTGACAGGTGAGGAAAAAATCGTTGAAACATTTAGAAATAAGTATTTTGCAAAAGCAGTTGTCCTTGCCAGTGGCGGAAGACCACGTACCACCAAAGCTAAGAATGAAGAGAATTTTTTATTTGATAAGGGAATCTCCTTCTGTGCAACTTGCGACGCGGCTTCTAACACTGATAAAGTGGTGGTGGTCATCGGCAGTGGCGATGCGGCTATTGAAGAAGGTATGTTTTTGACAAAATTCGCTAAAAAAGTCATTGTATCTGTTATGCACGATGAAGGAATTATGGATTGCAATGAGATTGCAAAAGAAGCCGCTTTGGCCAATCCAAAAATGGAATTTATCTGGAATACTGTAACTGAATCATTTGAAGGAGAAGGCCATTTGGATACAGTTGTATTAAGAAACTTGAAGACAAATGAATTGATTCCTGTAAAATGTGACAATTGTTTTGAATTTATTGGCTACATTCCTAATACAGAGTTGATTAAAGGTCAGGTTGATTTAACGCCTCAAGGTTATATCATTTCAAATGATAGGATGGAAACTAATTTAGAGGGTGTTTTTGCTGCAGGAGATGTTCGTGATAAATGGTTGAAGCAGGTCGCTACTGCAGTTGGAGACGGTGCAATAGCTGGATATGCTGCTGAGAAATTTATTGCTGAAACAGAAGTTTTTGAAGCAAATGTTGTGAAAAAAGATAAAAATGGTTCTGTTTTTGTCTATAATGCTATAGAAGCGAACCAAAGAGAAGTGCTTCCAATGATTGAAGAGTTGGCTTCAAAGCATGGTAAGGATTACAATTTCTGTAAAATTGATGTCTACAAATCAGATGGCATAGCTAAAAGACTGGGAAGAACAAACTATCCTTATGTGGCCATCATAAAAAATGGCAAAGTGGATCATTTCATTGACATGATAAACGAAGAGAGTATTATGTCAGCATTGAAAACGTCGTAATGCTTTTGTTCAGGACGGACTCTTCCGACATTAAAGTCTAGGGGTCCGTTATCGTACTACCTTATAGATTGTGATCAACCAATCTTGATTATTTTGAAATAAAACGATTCTCATGCCATAAGGGCTATGGAACTGGTGTATGATTTGGCAACGTTCACTGAGAAAGCGCTGCATATCATCATAATAAGGATACAAATTACCATATATGCCATTCCATACAGGGCGTCGGTTGTAGATGAAATCCATTTCCTCAGGGTAGATAATGTATTCTATTTCACGATCAAGTATATAATTTTCAAAGCTTATGTTTCGGTCTTCCAAAAAATTCAGATTACGGTAATCATATAGCGTATTTTTATGAAAGTAAAACTCAGTGTTTAGATTCGCCAATACATTGGCATCACTAGGTACATGTGATTTGATTTCGTGAATGTAATATTTATAGTGATCTTGCAGGTAAGGTGCGATCGCCAAGGATGATATTGAAATCTGTATGATCAAAAGAATGAAGATGATAGGTGACAATCGAAAACGTTCAATCCAATAAAGTACTAGAAGCCAAGCAAAAGGGAAAATGAATATAATACTTGTCTGATTGAAACGTCCGATTATAATGAACGTCAAATTAATCCCTAAAAGAATAAGCATGAGTTGCATGACTATTTTATCTCGTTTTTTCATTAAAAGACTTATTGAAGCTATCGCTCCAAAGAAAGCAAATAATACGAGTTGCAGATGGATAGGGGGCATGTAATATGTGCCACTGACTTGATAATACAGTTTGCGATAAAAACCCACTATTTGAACCGTTCTATTCATTGAATCATCAAAAACACCAAACTGTTCACCAAAGGTTCTGTAATGATAGATGAATTCTGGGTCCATTTTAAGGCTTATAAACACATAAATCATTGCAAAGCAGCCAGTAAGCAAGACATAAGTAATCAAAGACCTCAATGAACTTTTTTTAATTAAGATATCATAGCTGTACAAAAAACCCAATATGACTGCAATAAAGAATGCATTGGGATGAACGCCTATAGCTATACCTGTCAACAGGGACAATACGAGATTTTTATAGCGGAAATCCAAAAAAAGTTTGATATAGGCACAAAGCAAGATCAGCAAAAGAATCAAGATTTCCTGACGTGCAAAGTGAGCTGCATAGATAAACTGTATATCAGTTGCCAACACAAGTACCGAAAGCAAGACTAATCCTTGACGATGTAGACATTTACGGGCTAATAGATAGAAAATGAACAATACACCACAGCTTATTATTAATGAGATTATCCTCAGAGTATAAGGGGAATAACTGAACAATAGTATGAAGAAGGCTTGAATGTAGTGGAAAATGATTTTGATGCCATGAGGATAGCGAGGAAACAAGTCAAAGAAAGACTCCGTAACAGAAGGCGTAGCATCCTCGAGATACAATCTTGAAAGACCACCAAGCCAACTTTCATCGGAATGAATTAATGGAAACAAATCTAAAAAAAGGATGTTAATTAAAAAATAAACAAAAATCAGTATGACAATATACTTTTTCATACACGCTCCAATACGAACTTTGATAACTGTCAAAGCTATTATACTAGAAAAAATCAATGTTTCCAACTATATTAACGATTCAAATACTACATTATAAAACATGATATCCAAAAGAGATTTAAATATCTTATAATGATTGTATATTATTTAACAATTTAAACTGAAAACATCAAGAAATCGTGTTCAAACAATAATAATTACAAAATGTGTAACATGGAGGATGCAAATGCGAAAAATATCATTAGTTTTAGCAGTTGTCATTATATTAATATCAACCTTAAGTTTGTCAGGTTGTGCGAATTATGATTTTGCTGAGACTGGAACAGTTATTATCACCGCAAAAGAAGCAATTGCATTAATGGGAAATGCCAGCACGGTTATGGTCGATCTGAGAAGTCCGTCAGATTATGAAAAGCAACATATATCAAATGCTGTCAATATTCCTAGAAATGCAATCAATGTTGATGATCCATATAGCAATATGTTAGCTCCGAAAGAGCAGATAGAAGAAGTGATGGGTCAAAACGGAATATCCAACGACACCTTAGTGATAGCTTATGATAGCTCCAACAACATGGATGCTTCTAGACTGTGGTGGACATTGATGGCATATGGACATGAAAACGTGAAAGTTGTCAGTGGCGGTTTCAAGGCTCTTATGGAGGCAAATGCGGGATTAAGTGATATACCCCCAGTTGTTCAGCCAGCTGTTTTTGAAGCAAAGGATTTAAATGAAGATTTCATAGCTTATAAATCAGATGTTTTAAATCAAGTAAACAATCCTGATGAAAACGTTGTGTTAATTGATACTCGTTCAATTCAAGAGCACAATATGGGCACGATACCAAGTTCATTGAATATTGATTATCTGACTAATAATTATAGCGACAGCACATTTAAGTCTATTCAAGATATTCAAATTATGTATTTAGAAGAAGATATCAAACCGGAAACAACAATTATAATCTATTGTTTGACATCTATAAGAGGTGCGCAGACGTACGCAGCTATGTGGAATGCTGGATATCGGAATCTCATGCTTTATGATGGTGCCTGGACTGAATGGATTGCAGATGAAAGTGCGCCTGCAGATATGCCAGGTGAGACAGGAGCGCCAGTAAGCCCCTCACCACAAGATAATAGCTAAATGAAACATGCTTACAATGTTTTTAAATCTCTACAACAATAAAATTAAAACAATAAAAAAACGGAGGCATTTATGAAAACAATTTTTAAAAAAGGATTACTGGTGCTTATCGCGCTAATGTTAATCTTTGGAATGGCCGCTTGCGGTCAAAGCGTAGCTGTTGCGCCAACAACAGTAAATACATCAGTTGATCAATCGGTTGATGTGGATGAAACATCATTAGAGGATGTCGTAGCTGGATATTTTGCGAACATGCCTGATGATATCTACAAGATTGATCAGAGTGCATTTTTAGAAATGGTAGCTGAAGGTCAGGACATGTTTATCGTGGACATCAGACAAGCTGACGCATATGAAAAAGGACATGTACTTGGTGCTGTAAATATTCCTTGGGGACCAGCTATAGCTGACAATATGGAATTCATTCCTCAAGATCAGCCAGTTTATATTTACTGTTATTCAGGCCAGACTGCAGGACAAGCGGTTATGACCATGCAAGCAGCAGGAATAGATGCTAAATCTGTCAATCTGGGATTCAACTTTGGAATTAGTCGTGTAGACGGTTATCAAGCATTTATTGAAACTGAAGAATACGAGTTAGATACAGAAATTTATCCGGTTTCTCCAGAGGTTCAAACTGCTATAGATGAATACTACTACGGATTATCCGATTCACCTTACACCAACTATGTTATACCTGAAATCAAATTAAGAAGCCTCATAGATGCTGACGAAGACATTTATGTTTTATCAGTAAGAAGCAAGGCTCATTTTGATGAAGGCCACATTATTGGAGCTAATCATATTGCTTTTGGAAAGGATATGCATTTAGAATTTGACAAACTTCCACAAGATGAACCTATTTATGTTTACTGTTATTCGGGCCAAACCGCTGGACAAGTTGTCGCAGGGTTGAAGCTATTAGGTTATGAAGCGTATTCATTAAATGGTGGCATGGGCGTTGGTGCTAACGCTCCACTTGGTTGGACCAACAAAGGTTATCCTGTTCATTTCGTCGAGGAAGCTGCTCTTGATTATTTTAGTAATTTCGAATCCAGCAATGTTGTACCGACAGCAGATGTGTTAGCTTCTATGGATGCTGAAGAAGATATTTTCATATTGGATATCAGACAAGCGGATGTTTATGAACAATCGCATCTTAAAGGCGCTGTAAATGTGCCTTGGAATGGAGAATTAGGACAAGTTATTGACTATTTGCCAATGGATAAACCAGTTTACGTGTATTGCTATACTGGTCAAACAGCAGGGCAAGCCGTAGCCTTGTTTAGGATGTCAGGCATTGATGCAAAGTCTATCCGTTCAGGTTTTGTGAGAGAAATTTCCAAAGTAGAAGGCATTGAAAATTATTTGGAAACCGAAGGAAATGCTTTGGCAACAGATCAAGTAAACGACATTAATCCAGCAATACGAAGTGCGGTTGTAAATTATTTTAAAACAATGGCCGAATCAGAAGTTAAAAATTTAGTTATTCCACCAACTAGCTTGTATGAAAAACTTCAAACTAAAGATGAAACGATTTTCGTGATATCTGCTAGACAACCTGAAGCTTATGCGGAAGGTCATATTGAAACAGCTGTCAACATGCCATTTGGTTTAGATATGCAAACTTATTTCAAAGAAATTCCAAGAGATAAGACAGCAATCGTTTATTGCTACTCAGGCCAAACATCAGGTCAGGCTGTAGCGGTTCTCAGAATGCTAGGCTACAATGCATTGAGTTTGAATAGTGGTATGGGAACACCTACAACTGCTCCGGCGGGATGGTTGAATGAAGGCTTTCCAGTTGTACAATAACAGAATGATTTTCTCTTCAAGGTAAATTTAAACCCCTGGCAAGCTAACGTGTCAGGGGTTTTTAGTCTTCATTTACTACTGACGTTCATTATATTGGAATGAGTCTATAATTTTTTTGATTGGTTCATGGATATTTAGATGGTTACAGGAATCAGATTATGATAGAATATCAGTGCTTCAAAAATCACAACAGAGGATTTAAATGAAACCTTGGAAATATGACGACATTCATAAACATTTCTACAGAACCATGCTAGCAATAGCATTGCCTATCATCATTCAACACCTGATAAGCATCGGACTTAATATGGTTGATACCATCATGATTGGCAGATTAGGAGAAAACGAGCTTGCTGCAGTTGGCATCGCGAATAGGATTTATTTTATGTTTGCGATTTTTTGTTTTGGTTTCTATAGTGGTGCATCCGTTTTCGTTTCTCAGTACTGGGGCATCAAAGATGTAAAGAATATACGCAAAATATTCGGTATAGAGATAACGGGGGGTCTTGTTATTTCATCCGTCTTCACACTGTTGCTGCAATTGTTTCCTTATCAGATTATGAGTATTTTTATAAAGGATCCTGTTGTTATAAGTCATGGTGTGGATTATCTCAGAATAGTCAGTCTTATTTTTATATTCACCTCAATGTCCTTCGCCATCAGTTTCAATTCTCGGTCTATTCGAATGATCAAGGTGCCCACTATCATAAATGTCCTTGCTATCGCACTAAATACCTTCCTTAATTACATACTGATCTATGGAAATTTTGGAATGCCTGCTCTTGGTATTAAAGGAGCTGCCCTTGCTACTCTGGTCGCAAGGCTACTCGAATTTATTCTAATGTCTGCATACATCTACAAGGACCGTTCTCATCCGTTGGCTGGTACATTAACCGAATTGTTTTCGTGGGAAAAATCCATGTTGAAGAAAGTATTCCGAACATCTCTTCCAGTTTTTATCAATGAGATTCTATGGGTCACGGGAACATCAGTCTATTATATAGCTTATGGATTGTTAGGCGCTGAAGCTGTTGCTGTTGTTCAGGTTTCCTTCACTATTTCCGATTTTTTCCAGTCACTATTCTTTGGTTTAGGTGGTGCTTGCGCTGTTATGATTGGCAATGAATTGGGTCGAAGTGAGATTCAAAATGCTTATGATTACGCCCTTCGATTTATCAAGATTACCTTTGTGTTCTCTATACTTGTATCTATCCTAATGTATCTTATCAGGGGTCCTATCATAGGATTCTATGATTTTAAGGAAAGTACCAATCTAATGTTGAATAGATCGTTGATAGTCTCGGCTATATTTCTAGCACCAAAGATGCAATCATATTTGATTATTGTTGGTATTTTGAGAAGCGGCGGAGACACAAAATTCTGCATGGTAGCTGATTCGATTTTTGTATGGTTGATCGGTATCCCATTGGCCTTTATCAGCGTCTTGGTGTTCAAATGGCCTATATACCTGGTTTTAGTCGCTGTATTTACAGAAGAGGCTTTGAAGTTTGTTGTCATCTACTCGAGAGTGCTTAGCAAAAAATGGCTCAATAATTTAATATCCTGATTCCAAGATCAGGGTAGTTTGTTATGATCATGTTGACATCAGCATGAATCAAATCAGTCATAACACTCTCATTATTGATAGTATAGGTATTGACCGGCAGATTATGCCTATTTGCATTCTTTATGATTTCACTATCTATGGTTCTATAATCAGGATGATAATAGTCACATTTCAGGCTTTTTAGATATGCCCATGGCTCGTATAATCTGGCGCAAAACAATGCGCCTGTTTTTATTGCTGGACATAATCTTTTAACTTCGAGCAAAGCACTGTGGTCAAAGGAAGATATGATGACTTGCTTCTCACGATGACAGTCTTGTATCTGCTCTAGGGTTATTCTTTCAATACCGGGATAATAATAAGAGCCTGCTTTTAATTCGATGTTGAAAACAAAATCCTCTGTCACATCCAGCGACAACACATCCTTAAGAGATGGAATCCTCTCATTATAAAAATCCCTTGAAAACCAAGTACCTGCATCAAGTTTTCTGATTTGACCAAATGTATAGTCTTTCACTTCCCCAATCTTATCTGTGGTTCTATCTACCCTTTCATCATGAATGACGACAGGAACGTTGTCCCTTGTCAAATGAACATCAAACTCGATACCATGGGCTCCAACATTGATTGCTTTTAGAAATGATGACATTGTGTTTTCAGGTCGATATCCCATAGCACCTCTGTGCCCTATTATCTTGGTCATAAGCCTCCACCTTTTATTATTCTTGTTGTTGATCTAGAAGAAATTGCTGAACAATTTCTCTCATTTCCCATATAGGAGCGTCTTTTCCTGTCCATATTTTAAAGGCCTCTGCCCCTTGATTAATAAACATACCAACACCTGATAAAGTCAAACAACCGATTTTCTCCGCCTCTATCAAAATTTTAGTCCTGATGGGATTATATACAATATCCGCTACCAGAAGGTCTTTTCTTAATAGCTTAGAATCTATAGGTGTGTTATCCGCATTGGGATATAGGCCAATATTTGTCGTATTAACCAGTACATTCATTGAAGGCATATGTTGAATCAAGGCTTCTGTAGATAATTCAACAGGCGTGCAGCAATCTCGGATATGGTTGTTTATGTCATGACACAACTCTTTGGCCTTGCTGAATGTTCGATTGGCAATGACTATTTTTTTAGCTTTTCTATCCGCAAGGGTCATCGCTATAGCTCTACATGCTCCGCCTGCGCCCAGAATCATAAAGCTGCTATCCGAAACAACACATTCCGTCTCACTGTTTAAAGAAGAAACAAACCCCTCGCCATCAGTGTTATAGCCTGTCAATCTACCATTCTCGATTTTAACAGTATTAACAGATCCTATCTTTTCAGCCAGAGGATCAATAGTGTCCAAATGCTGAATAATATCGACTTTACCAGGTATCGTGATATTAAACCCAACGAAATTCATTTTTTTCATGCCTGCTAGCAATACTCTATAATCAATATTTTCAACTTCAATAGGCAGATACAAGCAGTTCAGTCCAGTCAATTCGAATGCTCTGTTGTGCATCAGCGGTGACAAGCTATGTCCCAGAGGATAACCCAATAAACCTACTAATCTTGTATTGATATCAATCATAGTTGCGCACCGTCCTTAGAAAATAATTCGATAATTCTTTTCAAATCACCAAACTCTATCTGGCCTGGGGCTGAAGACTGCCTCATTGAGGCAAATGTGATTTCAGATCCAAATGCATTTCCCCACACTCTTGATACTCTACCCAAATCCCCCATTGCCATTGTAATCATTGGTATATCGATATTTTCCCAAGCTTTTCCGGTCGCCGACAGCAGTGTCATAACGTCAACCGGTGTATTTGGCATCAAAGCAACCTTTACAATATCTGCCCCTAATGACTGTCCTTCTAGTAATTTGTCGACAATTAATTGTTCATCCGGTGTTGTTTGAAAATTGTGATATGATAGTATCAGTTTTTTGCCATACTGGTCTTTTAACTTCCTGATACTATTGATGTAGCCTTCACCATTTAGCATTTCAATATCCAGGAAATCCACCACACCAGTTTCTAACGCTTCTCTAAACATGTTGTACCTGATTTCAGGATTCAGACTGCATTCTCCTCCTTCTGACTGATGTCTACAGGTGAATATTACAGGTATATTTTGAGTTAGTTCTTTTATTTGATAAAGAACGTCTTTTATTTTCTCTACGTCTCCATTGTCTTCAAAATAGTCCACTCGCCATTCTACAAGATCAGGGTTCAAATCAACCGCATCTTTGAAATCTTCAATAATAGTTTGTTTTTCTGAGGAAATAATAGGTATGCAAATCAAAAACCTACCTGCTCCGAACTCTTTTTCTTTAATTGAAAATATTCTCTTCATTCTACTCTCCACCATTAATCAATACATTTAAAAGTGTATTCAATGTTTCATCTATGTCGTCATTATTGTTTATAATAATATCACTATTCTGCTTATATAAAAACTCTCTTTCTCTATATATTTTTTCTATCGTCCTGATGTCTTCCTTAAGTAGAGGTCGATTTGAACTGTCAATACTGTTTAATATATTGTCAATGCTTCTGTTTAGTAAAACAATCACAAAACCATTATCTTTAAGATTTCTGATGTTTTCGCCATTTAAAACAATCCCGCCCCCAGTCGACAGAACCATGTCTCCAAAGCCAACTATTTCCTTAATCGCTTCCGCCTCAAGATTTCTGAAAAATTCTTCCCCGTCTGTATCAAATATCTGATTTATAGACCTGCCTTGTTTCTCTTCTATAAACTCGTCAGTGCAATAATAGTTTAGACTCATCTTTTCAGATATCATTTTTGCCAACGTTGTTTTTCCACTTCCCATCATTCCGATTAATGCTATCTTTTTCATAAAGGTCCTTTCCTAAAAACATTTTATCCGATGACTAACAATGCTAAGACTCCCACTTCTATCCGATGACTAACAGTGCTAGACTCACACTTATAGTAGTGGGAGATAAGCACTGTAGAGTCCCTGGATAACGGTTTCTAAGGTTCAGATGGCATTTGAAACACCACCAGAACCCTAGACCCTGTTGATACCATTATAAATCAACTTGTATCTAAAAAACAATAGGTTTTACTTATTAGAAAAGAGCAGGGTTTCGCTAAACATCCTGCTCTTCTTTTCTCGACACTATTTTTTTCATTCTTCGCAAAACTTCTCTTCTTGGCAACCAAACCTGTCTGTCGCAAGTGGTACACTTTATCCGGAAATCCGTTCCCACTCTTAGGACCTCCCAATCATAGCCTCCACAGGGATGTTGCTTTTTTAATTTAATGATATCACCTATATCTATTTTCTCAGTCATTAAGAACCACCTTTATACCATTACTGTGTTTCGGCCTGCTGTAATAATATCAACTATTTCATACATGTTGGATACTTCTCCCACAGCTAATTTGTCAGATAAAGCAAAGAAATTCAAACATGTTCCACATGAAACAATCTCTGTACCCTTTGCCATTAGCTGTTCTAAATCATCTAAAGACTCAGAACCAACACATGTCAGATAGATTCCTGTATTCAAGAAAACAATTTTCGAAGGTGGATAATCCATTTGTGTCAGTGTATATATGAACCCTTTCATCAGTATCTTGCCCAACTCATCTGAACCTTTACCCAAAAAATTGCTGCCAATTATATATACCATTTCATTGGTGTTTTGTTGTTCTTTTATATCTTCAAGTTTCTCATCTGCCTTTTTATAGAAAGAGATCTCGATTTGCGTTGAATCTTCTTTTACAGCCATCTCGCAACCAAGGCTCTTAGCCAGCTTCATAAGATTTAATTTGGCAATCTCATTATCAATAATTATTGTAACATTCTCATGATCATCCAGCGCTTTTTTTGTAAGAATAACTGGTTGTGGACACGCTAAACCTCTAGCGTCAATGTTTTTCATCTTCTGTCAACCTCCTATTGGTTTAATATTCCTTTGTATGTCAGGTAATTTAATATAATATTGTTTTCGTAGAAATACTCACTCGATCTGGATTCCAGTATTGTTGATGTCAGACCGTTATCTGGTTTTGACATGGAAATAAATGGTGATGCTATTGCGAAAAAAATGTAGATAATTATAATCGCCTTAATGAGGCCTAGTCCTCCACCAAACAATCTATTAAAGGTGCTTAAAACAGGTGCCTTGAACATAGTATTCAGTATATTGGCTGCTATCATCAGCACAAAATAAACAACAAGGAAAGTGATTGCAAAACTTATGATATAAACGAAAATTGCGGCAATTCGATCTGCTAGGTTTTCTATATAATTGCTTATATTCTCATTCATAGCATCTTTGAATACATAGTCATTCAACAGTCTCTGAATATCGAAAGGTAGTTTTTCGAAGCCCTTGAAGACGCCTCCCAAATCATTGACAACCTGGCTCTCAAATAGATCAGTTAGTTTGTCTGAAACATCATCTTTTATAAATCCAAATATGCCTGTTACTCTCATAATGACATCATGGATTATGTATGAGTAATTATAAGAAATGAAAAAAGATAGTATGATTCCAATCAATTCGAAAAGGCCCATAATTAGACCTCTCTTGAAACCATAAAAAAATGATACTGCTAGTAAAACCACTATGATTATATCAACAAAATTGTATCCCATTTTTTACACCTACTTTATATTTATATTCATTGACTTAATACCGTCAGCTGTAAATATTCTGATTATATTTCCGTCTAATAATGTTGCATTGATTGTTGATTGTGAGTTGTAAAGAAGGTTAACTTTGTCCTCTTTCATATATGAAATATATTGATTACCAGTCAGTAATAAAAATCCCTCATGAAAATCCAATTTGCTATATTGGTGTTGAGAAGTCATTTTATTCAGCAACTTACCATCTTTGCTGATAATGTGAAGGTTAGTATTATTCTCCCCTTCAAGAACGTACAGTTCTCCATTAACAAATTTCATGTCTTTAAGGTTGTCATATCCACCATATTGCCACAATACAGCGCCTTGAGTGTTCAGTTTATAGATGTTTCTGTTAGTTGCCAGATAAGTTCCGTCATTTCCCGGTTCCAGAAAAATTATGAGTTCATTAACAAACTCTGTTTCCCAAATCTGATAGTAGTCTTTAATCAAATACTCACTGATAGTACTGATAATAACATTTCCGTCATAATCAAATGCACTGACCAATAAAGCGTTTGAGTTTAAAGACTTTCTCACACTCAATATTCTCTTGGAGTTCTTATTGATTACGCCCGTTGAAACATAGTTTTGATCAAATATTTCAATATAATTATTATTATAATCCAGATCTGAAGTCAACGCGTATATCGCGGAGTCTTCCAGAATATTTAAAAGATTTTTCTGAGTCAGATCAATCTCTAAATTTAAGTCGCTGTTAAGTATGTGAAGAACCCCATCCTCTGTCATTATTATAGTATCGCTATTTATAAAAACTTTTTCAATAAATGTTTCAAACTCTTTATTGCTTAATAGGATTCCTTCATAGTCATAAGCAGCCAGATTATTTTCTGTGAGTTTATAAAAAAAACCTTTTTCCAGAAATATTTTTGAGCTTTTAAGGTCAATATTCACCTCCTCTGTATCCGATAAGAAAACAGTGTCTCTGTTCAGGTATTTATCAATCACTTCCAATCCACCAGCGTAATAAACCACGAATAATAAGACAATCGACATCAAAAGAAGCAATACAAGTATTTTTTTAATCATGTATATCACCTAATTTATTATAACACATCACTTTATGACATGTATTAGATTTGAATTAATTTTTGCATTTAAAACATTATATATAATTACCAAGCCTAAGTAAATAGATTTGAACATATCCAAAAAAGACAAAAAAAGGGGCTGTCGGGAAATAGCCCCCTAGACAAAGCAGGATTCTCTTAAACGGAGGGTCCTGTTTTTTTACAAAAAAAAAGGAAAAAGATGGCCAATTGCAACCATCTCACCCCCGCTATAGTGTATACTATAACTACCATGAACAATACATATTATAACGAATTTTTCGAGAAAGGACAACAGGTAATCAACTTAAATCTTTATCAAATCGGACTACCGGCAGACGATCCTGTCTATACCCTAAAAAAAGTGATGGAGGAACTGGATTTTTCTGGTCTGAGTGCCAGATATTCAATCAAGGGAAGAAAAGGCTATAATCCGATTATGATGTTTGCAGTACTGACCTATGCCAATATGAGGGGTATCAAAGCAGTTGACCGGATAGTGGAGCTGTGCGAAAGAGACATCGCATTCATCTGGCTATCAAAGGGCGAGAAACCGAAACGGGACGCCTTCTATGACTTCATCAACAACAAGCTCAGCGCTGAGATTCAGGATGATTTGCACTATCAGTTCATCAGACGCTTAAAACGAGAGGGACTTGTGACGACGGATCGTCTGTACATAGACGGGACCAAGATCGAAGCAAACGCCAACCGATACACATTTGTGTGGCGTGGCAGCGTGAACTATCATCTGACAGGGCTTTTGGAAACGATTGATGGATTGTATGCAAGATACAACACCCTCCTGACAGAGACCGGCTACAGCAGGAAATATGGATTTTGCGAAGAAAAAATGTTTGTTATTGAAGGGATAGACAAGGTACGTGAAGTCATAAAGAAGAATCGGGAGCGCAAGAAAACGGACCAAAAGAAGATCGCCAACAATGCCATCCTGGAGATAGACAATATCTCTCCATTGGCATTGCTGAAATTGCAGGTCAACCTCACAACAGTCGCTAAAGGAGAGGGCATCCAGTTTGTCCTCGGAAAAGGCCAGCAAAAGTCCGAACTCCAAAGGCTCCATGAAGCGATTGAAAACTGTGGGAACAGGCTGCTTAAATACAAAGAACACTTTAAAATAATGGGAACCGACCGAAACAGTTATTCAAAGACTGATCTGGAAGCGACCTTTATGCGCATGAAAGACGACCATATGCAAAACGGACAGCTAAAACCGGCATACAATACACAGATTGCCGTCGAAAACTACTTTATTATCCACACCCACATCAGCAATGACAGAACCGATTACAACACCCTGATTCCGGTGTTGAAAAAACACAAGGCGGCCTTTGGCCGGCAACCGATAGAAGCGACCGCAGACAGCGGATACAGCAGCGAACAAAATCTTTTGTATTTGAAAGAAGAAGGGATTGAAAGCTATATCAAACTGCAGGCTCATGAAAAGATGAAGACAAGAGCCTACAAAAATGATATCGGTAAACACTACAATATGGTGAAGGTCGATGATGGGTCAACGCCGTATTACTTGTGCAAGGATGGCAGAAAACTGGTTCACGAACGGACAGAACCAAGAAGACAAGGCGGCATGAAAAAAACTTTCGAGGTGTATGCCTGCAAAGACTGTAGTGGCTGTTCACTCAAAGCACAATGCCTGTATCAGTACAATCCGAAAAAAGATGCCGACAAGAACAAGACCATGAAGGTCAATGAGGTATGGGAAGAACTGAAAGCAATGTCCCACAAGAACATACAAAGCGATAAGGGGATTCTAAACCGCCAGATTCGATCGATCCAGACAGAAGGTCATTTCGGAGACATCAAGGAAAATGACAAGTTCAGACGATTCAATTACCGTAGCGCTGAAAAAATCTACAAGGAATTCATGCTATACGTCTTTGGACGCAACCTGAACAAATACCATCGATTCATAAAGGGAGACATCAAGGAATTCGAGGGCAAAACCGCTGAAGTGGCAGCATAAGATAAAAGCTGCATCTGATGATCGGTACCCTTGTTTCGTGTACCCATAATTAAAATTCCAATAACAAAAAGAGAACCCGACGAGGCTTACGGACTTTTTAAAAGTCCAGAATCCTGCGGGTTCTCTTTATTTTATCTGCGTCAGGGCGAAATCAGCTATTTAGCGACAGCCCCCTCTGTATATCTTAGATTAACTCGTCAAAATCTGACTGATTCTCAATTACATACTGCTTTTTTGCAGTATAATGTGTATGAAGTAGTTTGTGAGACAGATGACTGTTTGGTTCTGTCAGATAGTCCGCATACAGCTTGACGACCTCTGGATTTTTGTGTGATTTTCGGTTAGCCATAATCACATCTTCTGCATATAGAGCATTTGCTCTATTTATTTTAGGATTGACATCCAATCTGTCTTTTGAAGACACATGTGATTGTCCACCACCATGTACACATCCACCCGGACATGCCATCACTTCGATAAAGTGATAGTTTTTCTTTCCTGCTTTAATGGCTTCCAGTACTAAAGCAGCATTCTTAGTGCCGTGTGCTACTGCAACATTGACATCAGTCTCTACGCCACCAATCGGAAGTCTCAAGGTTGCTTCCTTTACGCCCTCAATACCTCTGACTGCTTGGTACTCGATGTTTTCAAGATCTTCTCCGGTCAGTATGTCTGCTACAGTTCTCAACGCAGCTTCCATGACACCACCAGTTGCTCCGAATATAACCCCAGCTCCTGTGTATTCTCCCAGAACCTTGTCAAAGTTCTCATCAGGTAATCTCTTGAAATCAATTCTAGCCTGTTTGATCATATTGCCCAACTCTCTGGTTGTAAGCGAGAAATCAACATCTCTTATGCCATCAACTTCCATTTCAGGTCTTGCTGCTTCAGATTTTTTTGATGTACAAGGCATGATTGAAACAACTACCATTTTTTTCGGATCTAATCCCATTTTCTCAGCATAATATGATTTGGCAATGGCACCGAACATCTGTTGAGGCGACTTGCATGAAGAAAGATTTTCGACAAACTCAGGATAGAATATCTCACAATATCTAATCCAACCTGGAGAACAGGAAGTAATCATTGGTAGTTTTCCACCATTCTTAATCCTGCCCAACAATTCTGTTCCTTCTTCAAGTATTGTAAGGTCTGCTGTGAAATCTGTGTCGAATACATTATTGAATCCTAATCTTCTCAGAGAAGCAACCATCTTGCCGGTTACTCTAGTTCCTACAGGCATGCCAAATTCCTCTCCAAGTGATGCTCTAACGGCTGGCGCTGTCTGAACGATTACATATTTATCCGGATCATCAAGAGCTTCCCATACATCATCGATGTTGGTTCTTTCTCTTAAAGCCGCTACTGGACATGCTTGTATACACTGTCCACAATATACGCAAGGCGCATCCGCCATAGAATAATCAAATGCAGGAGCCACTTCGGTCTCAAATCCCCTCTTGGTGAAGTCTAAAATTCCAATGCCTTGAACATCTTTACAGACGCTGATACATCTACCACACAGGATGCATTTGCTTGAATCTCTAACAATTGAGCTAGAAACATTATCCAAAATCGCTTTTCTCTTATGTCCTTGATAAGGAATATCTCCTATACCCATTTCATCGCATAGCTTTTGTAGTTCACAGGTTCCATTTCTGAAGCATGTTAAACACTCCCTGTTATGATTAGCTAGGATTAACTCAAGATTTGTTCTTACTGCTTCTCTTACCCTTGTTGTGTTAGTTCTTACATTCATGCCATTTTCAACCTTCAGCACACAAGAAGCTGGAAGATTTCTTAATGGTCTACCATCTATATCCGCTTCAACTACACATAATCTGCAAGCTGCAATCTCATTTATATCCTTTAAATAACATAATGTCGGTATGTCAATATTTGCCTCTCTGGCTGCCATTAAAACAGTATAATCCGCTGGGACAGATACTTCCATGCCGTTAATTGTTACTTTTACATTATCCACACTGACACCCTCCTTCTACTTTTTTATTATTGCATCAAATGGACATGCTTCCATACATGCGCCACACTTAATGCATTTTTCCTGATCTATAACATGTAGTTCCTTAACTTTTCCTGTTATACATCCTACCGGACATTGTCTTACACATTTCGTACAGCCTCTGCAATTGTCCGTGATAGAATAGTTCAATAGTGCTGAACAGGTTCCTGCTGGACACTTTTTATGAAGTACATGTGCTTCATACTCCTTCCTGAAATATCTCATTGTAGATAGAACAGGGTTTGGTGCTGTTTGTCCAAGACCGCAAAGTGAGGTGCTCCTGATATTATTTGCCAGTTTTTCAAGCTTATCTAGATCAGACATGACTGCTTTTCCCTGTGTAATATCTTCCAATATTTCCAACATCCTCTTGGTTCCTTCACGGCATGGTGTACATTTGCCACAGGATTCCTCAACTGTGAACTCAAGGAAAAACCTGGCTATATCTACCATACAGTTATCTTCATCCATAACAATCATTCCACCTGAACCCATCATGGATCCAAGGTCTGTCAATGTATCGAAATCGATTTTTGTATCTATATAATCAGCTGTAATGCAACCACCAGAAGGTCCGCCAGTCTGAACAGCTTTGAATGCCTTTCCGTTAGGACAGCCGCCACCTATATCATAGATAACTTCTCTCAGAGATGTACCCATTGGTATTTCAACCAAACCTGTGTTGTTTATTTTACCACCAAGTGCGAAGACCTTTGTGCCTGGTGATTTTTCAGTGCCAAATGATTTAAACCATTTAGAGCCGTTTATGATGATTTGAGGTATGTTTGCCAGTGTTTCAACGTTGTTGATTATGGTCGGTTTCCCAAATAATCCACTAACTGCAGGAAATGGAGGCTTATTTCTTGACATTCCTCTTTTTCCCTCTATTGAAGCCATAAGAGCAGTTTCTTCTCCACAGACAAATGCACCAGCGCCTAGTCTTATCTCAACATCAAAATCGAATTCTGATTCAAATATATTCTTTCCAAGCAATCCCATAGTCTTTGCTTGACTAATTGCTATCTCAAGTCTTTTAACTGCTATAGGATATTCAGCCCTTACATAAACAAATCCCTTTGTTGCGCCTATGGCATAACCAGCTATAGCCATGGCTTCCAAAACAGCGTGTGGGTCACCTTCTAGAACACTTCTATCCATAAAAGCACCTGGATCTCCTTCATCAGCATTACAGATAATATACTTCTGATCTGCTTTATTAGGTGCAGCAAAACTCCATTTTGCGCCAGTTGGAAAACCTCCGCCCCCTCTTCCCCTGAGGTTAGAATCCTTCACAACTTTAATGACCTCTTCCGGTGTCATTTCAGTCAAAGCTTTCCCCAAAGCTTCATATCCATCTCTTGCAATATATTCCTCAATATTTTCAGGGTTAATGAGACCACAATTTCTCAGAGCGACCCTTTTCTGCTTACTGTAAAAGTCAATCTGATTAAGTGATTTCAATCTCTCATCTGCAATGCTTTCCTCATATAGGAATTCTCTTACGATTCTTCCTTTATATAAATGCTCCTCTACAATCCTATCAACCCGATTGATTTGCATTTTTGCATAAAAGGATCCCTCAGGGTATACAACCACTATTGGTCCCTCTTCGCATAGTCCGAAACAGCCGGTACTTATAACTTGAACTTCTTTATCAAGATTCATTTCGATGATTTTCTCTTCGAATCTCTTTTTTATCAAGTCTGATTTAGATGAAGCACATCCTGTACCTCCACAAACTAAAACATGTGATCTGTAAATAGCCATACTTGCCCTCCTTTGTATGATGCCATTAGATTATTTTATGTATCCGATTGTATATTCCCTTACAGCACGCCCATGTACAAGATGCTCTGCTACAACGCGCTTGACCTTATCAACATCCATGTGTATATAAGTCACCTTATCCTTGTCTGGGGTAGTGATTTCCACTATAGGCTCATAAGTGCACATACCAATGCATCCTGTCTGCACGACCTGAACTTCATTCAGATGTCTCTTTTGTACCTCTTCTATAAAGCTTTGCAATACCGGTCTCGCTCCGGCTGAAATGCCACAGGTTGCCATACCGACCACAACTCTGGTAGTTTTTTCGGAATCTCTTAACTCAAGGTTCTTCTTGGCTTCATCTCTTATTTTCTTTAACTCATCTAATGATTTCATGTCTGCCTCCTTTTTATTTTCTATAGCTCTCTATAATTTCCGGGATTTTCTTAGGTTCTAGCTTGCCGTAAACTGAGTCCCCAATCATGATGACCGGTGCAAGACCGCAGCAGCCTAAGCATCTCGTCGCTTCCAAAGTAAACAATCCATCTTCAGTGGTTTCTCCAACCGATACCTTCAAGGTTTTTATCAATTGGTCCAAAACTAGCTGGGAGCTTTTGACATAACATGCTGTACCCATACAGACACCTACGGTATAGGTTCCTTTTGGTTCTAATGAGAATTGTGTGTAGAATGTTGCAACTCCATAAACTTCTGCCATTGGTATTTTGGTTTTTTCAGATACAAACTTTTGAACTTCAATAGGTAAATAACCAAATAATTCTTGTGCCTTGTGTAACGTTTGCATCAATACACCTTGAGACACGTCCTGTCTTTCAATATAAGCTGACAACTCTTCAAACTTAGCTACATTTTCTTTAATGTCTATAACCTTTTGCACTTTATACCTCCTTAATAATTACAGTTTTTCAGGATACCAAGGATATTATACGATACTGTTAATTTTATGTCAATTTAAATTGACATATTTATCGCAATCTTAGGCGATTATTAAGTTAAAAAGTAGATTAACAGTTATTCTATTTTCTAAATGATAAATTTTATCAGATAGTGTAAAGAAATCAGTCTTTCTTATAATTGTTAAATAAATATCATCTACCTATGATTCATTAAAAAAGCATAGCCTTTATGGTTGGGCTATGCTTTGATTTCATGTGAAATATTTATCCGATTCAAAACTTGTCTGATAAAAGATTGATGATTCTAGACAGGTCTTCATCATCTGTGAAAAAAAGCTGAATCCTACCTGATTTTCTGCTCCGTTGAATATCAACCTTTGTTCCCAGTTCTTCAGATAAGGTTTCTTCAATATGCATGATATTAGCTTCCTTCACTTTCTTAAGGGCTCTCTTTTTACCTGATTTTTGTTGTTCTTTCAGGTTCTTTACCAGATTCTCTGTCTCTCTGACACTCAAGTGTTTATCTATAATCTGCTTAGTAACGTCCTTGGTCTCTTTTTCGCCCAAACCGATTAGTGCCTTGCCGTGCCCTGTCGATAATATTCCTTCAGCGATGTATTGCTGTACATATATGGGAAGCTTCAAGAGTCTGAGTATATTTGTGACATAAACCCTGCTCTTTCCAACAATATCCGAGACCTCTTCCTGGGTTATATCATATCTTTCCATGATTACACGATATGCCAATGCTTCATCTATGGAATTAAGGTCTTCTCTTTGAATATTTTCAGTAAGAGCCATTTCTTCCTGGCTTCTATTTCCTATGTCTCTGACTATGGAAGGTATCTCTTTCAATCCAGCCTTTCTGGAGGCTTTCCATCTTCTCTCTCCGGCGATTATCTGATAGTGGTCTTCCACTTTTTTAACAATTATTGGCTGAATGACGCCATGCCTTTCAATTGATTTGGCAAGTTCATCAATTTTTTCGTCATCCACTGATTTTCTAGGCTGCATGGGGTTTGGCACAATCAGATCCAGCTTGATGTTAACAATTGAGTTCTCGTCAATCTTCTCTAATTCTTCAGTTATCAATGCCGATAATCCTTTTCCTAAAGCTTTTCTCTTAGTTACCATATAATCCCCCTCAATTCCTTTCTAAAAATTCGTCTGCCAGTAAGCTATAGGCTTCTGCACCTTTTGACTTGCTGTCATATTCGACTATGGACATTCCGAAGCTTGGTGCCTCTGCCAGTCTTACATTTCTGGGTACGATGGATTTGTAAACCTTATTTCTGAAGTACTTTTTTACTTCTTCTACAACCTGAATAGAAAGATTGGTTCTGCCGTCATACATGTTTAATACAATACCTTCTATCTCAAGCTTGGGATTCAGATTTCTCTTGACTAATTTTACTGTGTTTACCAACTGGCTCACTCCCTCAAGAGCATAGTACTCGCACTGGATTGGTATAATCACACTGTCTGAAGCAGTCAGAGCGTTTATTGACAACAATCCCAGAGAGGGTGGGCAATCTATGAAAATATAATCATAATCATTTCTGATTCCGTTTAGTATA
Source organism: uncultured Clostridia bacterium (assembly GCA_927435965.1). Classification (GTDB taxonomy): domain Bacteria; phylum Bacillota; class Clostridia; order Tissierellales; family Dethiosulfatibacteraceae; genus 38-11. Next base: position 8,812 of record CAKMKB010000102.1, on the reverse strand, counting down.
TGCTTTAATGTATTCTCTCTATGGTCAGCTTTTGTGAGCTCAATCTCAGCCCCGGCAAGATCTATGTTTGCAGGCAAAACATGTAGAGTTTCAACACCCATTACAATAATAGCCTCAGCTATTGGCGTCTCATTAAATAAACAGTCATATATGGTAACTTCCAACTGGTTCTTATCTATGCCAAAACCACTGGTGGAGTTGCCCTGAGGGTCAATATCAACTGACAAGATCCTCTGACCCTTTGATGCCAATATAGATGACAGGTTCACATTGGTAGTCGTTTTGCCAACGCCACCCTTTTGGTTGAATATCGCTATGATTTTGCCCATGCGTCACCTCATGTCCTGTTTTTTGGAATCCTTATCTTCACTTCTATGTGCTCTTCGTCTTCCTTCTCTTCATAACCAGCTCTCACACCTGTCTTCAATATTTCATTATAGGCATGCTTGATTGTATTAATGTATATTTTATAATTGATGTAATTCTTGACTGAACGTTTTGGTTCGTTTTCTTTTTTCCCGTCCCGTTTTTTAATTATACCATCAATAAGCTTCTCCGTCTCTGCAACGGTCATATTTTTCGTTAAAATCTTCCTGGCAACCTTGAGTTGCAAAGGTTCATTCTTGAGTTTAAGCAAACACCTACAATGCCTTTCTGTGAGTTTACCATCAATTATCATGTCCTTAATATCATCCTGGAGTTTGAGCAATCTCAACTTATTGGCAATTGTAGACTGTCTCTTACCGATCCTCTCTCCAAGTTCGCTTTGATTGATTCCAAAAACAATCATCAGATTCAGATAGGCTTCTGCTTCTTCCAATGCGTTTAAATCTTCTCTTTGAAGATTCTCTATCAGTGCAATGGCAGATGAGTCCTTATCAGCCAAATCCATTACAATTGACGGTATCTCTTTCATTCCTGCCAATTGTGCAGCCCTGAATCTTCTCTCACCGGCTATTATTTCATAATGCCCACTGTCTTTCTCTCGCAGTGATATCGGTTGAATCAATCCATATGATTTAATGGAAGACGAAAGCTCTTTGAGTGATTTTTGATCAAACGCCCTTCTTGGTTGATGTTGGTTAGGTGAAATCTTATCCATGCTGATTAGCTCAACTTTTTGTAAGGGTTCCATTATATCTCCTTGTGTGATTTATTTAGAGTGGTTTTCTGGAAGGTGTGCCTGCTTTTCTAGGGTATTTATCCGGTATAGCGGCTATTTTTTTGATGATAACAACACTTCTGCCGATATCAGTTCCCGGAATCACGTATTTAATGACATTCTCTATCTCTCCACCTAATAATTTAACAGCTTTTTCTCCATTTTTCAATTCATCTTCGACATTTTCACCTTTTAAGGCAATAAAAACACCGCCAACTTTGACGAAAGGAAGACAATACTCTGATAAAACATTGATTGCTGCAACTGCTCTTGAAGTGGCTACATCATATTTCTCTCGAAAATCAACATTAGAACCAAAATCCTCAGCTCTTCCATGTATCAACTTTACATCTCTCAGATCCAAGGTTTCCACGACGGTCTGCAAAAAAGCAATTCGCTTATTCAAACTATCCAGAAGTGTCAATTGAATGGTTTCATCCATTATCTTCATAGGAATACCTGGAAATCCTCCACCTGTTCCAACGTCTATCAGACTGTATGGTTGTTTTTCCGTGATATGTTGGTTGATGACTACACTGTCAATAAAATGCTTGATATAGATGTCCATGCTTTCCGTGATTGCCGTTATGTTTATATTTTGGTTCCACTCTTGAATCAATTTTTCATACGACATAAACCGGTTAATCTGTTGTGGTGTGAATGATATATTTGATTGTCGAAATAATGTTTCCAATAGATTACTCATCTGACTCTTTCATCCTCTTTTTTTGTTCCATATAAATCATCAAAACATTTATATCAGCAGGTGAAACGCCTGAAATTCTCGAGGCTTGACCTAAAGAATCAGGTAATATTTTTGATAACTTCTGTCTCGCTTCTAGTCTTAGTCCTTTAATATCGTTATAATCTAAGTTTTCAGGTATTTTTTTATTTTCCAGCTTTTTAAACTGTTCAATCTGCTTGAATTGCTTTGCGATATAGCCTTCATACTTGATTTGTGTCTCTATTTGGGTGATGATGTTTTTATCCAAATCAGGTCGATTGACATCAAGGTTCGTCAGCCTTTTGTAGTTGAGTTCCGGTCTTCTAAGGAGCTCATATAGCGTTATCGCTGATTTTAAAGGGACAGAGTCAAGTTCCATCAGATACACATTAATCTCGGGTTTAGGTGTGATAATGGTACCCTTCAGCCTAAGAATTTCCTTTTCAAGCTGATCCTTCTTTGACAGAAATTTTCCCATCCTATCTTCTCTGACCAATCCTGCATCGTATCCCTTCTCCGTTAATCTCAAATCTGCATTGTCCTGTCGGAGCACTAACCTGTATTCAGCCCTTGACGTCATCATTCTATAGGGCTCATCTGTACCCTTGGTCACCAGGTCATCTATCAATACACCAATATAAGCCTCTGATCTATCCAGCACAATCTGCTCTCTTCCATTGAGTTTCAATACGGCGTTTATTCCGGCAATCAGTCCTTGACCGGCTGCCTCTTCGTAACCTGAGCTTCCATTTACCTGGCCTGCAAAATACAGGTTTTCAATAGTCTTAATCTCCAGTGTTCTCCGCAATTGAGTAGGGTCAATGCAATCATATTCTATAGCATAGGCGGGTCTCATAATCTGACAATCCTCAAGACCTTCCACACTCTGATACATTAGAAGCTGAACCTCTTCAGGCAGTGTTGTCGAAAATCCCTGTATATACATTTCTTTGGTGTCTCTACCCTCCGGCTCAACAAATATCTGATGTTTTGTCTTATCAAAAAATCTGACAACCTTATCTTCTATAGAAGGACAGTATCTAGGCCCTACACTTTCCATATGACCAGCATACATAGGTGATCTAGAAAGGTTTTGTCTTATGATATCATGGGTTGATTCGTTGGTATAAGTTAGATAGCAGGGTACCTGATCTATATTGACTGACTCGGTCATGAATGAAAAAGGTACAATATCGCTGTCGCCTTCTTGAAGCTCCATCTTCTCAAGATGAATCGAGTCTCTGTGGACCCTGGCTGGTGTTCCTGTCTTAAATCTCTTAAGTTGTATCCCATTGTCCTTCAATGATTGAGATAATGCATTGGCTGGGAAAAGCCCCGACGGTCCTCCCTCATAATTGACCTCACCAATATATATTCTGCCTTTCAGATAGGTTCCCGTGCAAATAATGATGGCATCTGTTTTATAATAACCACCTGTTCTAGTCAATACACCCTTCACTTTTCCGCCGTCAACATCTATCCTGATAGCTTCTGCCTGTTTCAGATCCAGATTATTCTCATTCTCTATTACCTGTTTCATATTGACATGATACTGTCTCTTGTCTGCTTGAGCACGCAAAGAATGAACTGCAGGACCTTTGGAGGTATTTAGCATCTTAAATTGAATCATTGACGCATCTGTAATCAAAGCCATCTCTCCGCCCAAGGCATCAATCTCTCTTACTAGGTGTCCTTTTCCCGTTCCACCAATGTTCGGGTTGCAAGCCATCATGGCTATGGCATCCAAGCTCATAGTCAATATGAGCGTCTTTTTACCCATTCTTGCAGCAGCTAGAGCAGCTTCACAACCAGCATGGCCTGCGCCAATAACGACAATATCATAGTTGCCTGCTAAAAATCTAATATCTTCTTTCAAATTTGCCTCCAGTTACTTGCCAATGCAGAACTCTGAAAATATCTTATCCATCAAATCTTCTTTTACTGATGCCCCGGTTATCTCCCCAAGATACGCCAAGGTATCCATAATATCAACCTCGACACACTCTAGAGTTAGTCCGTTCTCTACACTTGCGATTACGTCATAGATAGATTGTTTGGCCTTGACTAATAAATTTTTGTGCCTAATATTGCTTACAATTGTATCATTATCGATGTTCAATTTACCACTTAAAAATTCTTTTCTGACCTTTTTCTCAATTTCTTCAAGTCCTTCATTATTCATTATAGAGATTCTAATTAGTTCCTTCTTTACATATTCCAAACGATCAAAGGATATCATCTCCTTCAAATCCGTCTTATTCAGCAAATAAAAAACATTTTTACCTTTTATATGGTCAATAATCATGAGATCTTCAACCTCCAACTCCTTGGAGGCATCAAAAACCATGAGAATAAGATCCGCTTCTTCTATCTTTTCCAATGCCTTTTGAACACCAATTTTTTCGACGATGTCTTCAGTATTCCGGATACCTGCCGTATCAATTATTTTAAGTGGAACGCCAGCCAGATTCACAAACTCTTCAATTGTATCTCTGGTTGTTCCTGGAATTTCTGTAACTATAGCCCTGTTTTCATTCAACAGGTAGTTCATAAGAGACGATTTTCCAACATTAGGTTTGCCCAGTATCAATGTCTTTAGGCCTTCCTTGTATATGATTCCTGTTTCTGAGGATTGTACTAATTTTTCGATTTTTTGAGCTATTTCCCGGGAAATACTTAAAATGTCATCCATTGTCATTTCTTCCTCGTCGTATTCAGGAAAATCAATGTTGACTTCTATCTGGGCAATCAGGTCCATCAAATTCTGTCTTATGGTTTCTATTTCCCTTGAGAGTCTTCCCTCCAATTGGTGCAAGGACAGCTCAAAGCTGTTCTTTGTTTTGGCACTAACAAGATCCATTACAGCCTCTGCCTGAGTAAGATCGATTCTACCATTCAAGAATGCTCTTTTGGTGAACTCCCCTCTTTCTGCCAGTCTAGCGCCTTGATCAAGAAGTAATCGCAAGATTTTCTCCACAGAAATAATACCTCCGTGGCAGTTTATTTCAACGATATCCTCTCTTGTATATGTATCGGGAGCTTTCATGTAAACGACCAGTACCTCGTCAATTACCTTCTCATTCTCCGGATCGATGATCCACCCATAGTACATTTTTCTATATGCTAATTCTGCCAGGCTTTTTCCATTCTTGCTTTTGAAAATATTTGTTACTATCTCGAGGGATTTGTTTCCGCTTACTCTTACAATCCCTATGCCTGCAATCCCGGGAGAGGTAGCTGCTGCTGCAATCGTACCGATATTCATATTGTTCCTCCCAATAATCAAAAAAAACCCGATATACTACCGGGTTCGATGTTTTATTTTGTTTCAATAATCACTTTTCTGTAAGGTTCTTCCCCTTCGGAGTACGTTATTATATCTTTCTCCCCTTGAAGCGCTGAGTGTATGATTCTTCTCTCATAAGGATTCATGGGTTCAAGTCTGACCTTCTTGTTATAGTATCTGCTTTTTTCTGCCATCTTATAGGCCAGTCTGACAAGTGTCTCTTCTCTCTTTGTCCTGTAATCCTCAACGTCAATAATTGTCCTAATATAAGTTTGTCTTTCCTTATTGATGACCAGGCTCAGGATGTATTGCATTGCATCGAGATTCTTACCTCTCTTACCAATCATAATACCCTTATCTTTATTGTTTATATTGGATACCTGAACCTTCAGCACTTCACTTTCTAGTGTTATGTCAAAATCACAACGAAGATCCATTTTTTCTAGAAGTGTCGTCAGAAACTCTTTTGCTTTTTCCTTGGGACCATCCACTACTGTTAGCTTTACTTTTGCATTTTTTGACAATAATCCCAGAAAGCTTCTACTCGGTTCTTGAAGAATCTCTATCTCAACCTCATTGATATCAGCATTAAGTTCTTCTAGTCCCTCACTTACAGCTTTTTCAACTGATAAACTTTCTTTTATTATAGATCTCATTTTGTCTTAACCTCCAATAGTCTTTTACCATTATGCAGTGCTAGATATTGCTGAGCAATTTGGAAAAGATTACTGACCACCCAGTACAGAGTCAAACCTGCTGGGAAATTCAATGCGAAAAAGAAAATCATAAAAGGCATCATGATTGCCATAGTATTCTGAGTTGCTGCCTGTTGTTCATTTCCGCCTGATTGTCCGGCTGTTGTCATCTTAGTTTGGATGTATGTGGTTATACCTGCCAGTATGGCTAAAACTGGTAGCGCTTGTCCTATTAAAGGCAACGCTGTTCCAAGATTTATTCCATTTATGACACCTTCTGATACTTGAGCATTAGCAGCAAATCCCAAATCCTTAATCCATATAAAGCTTTTGTTGATAGCGTCATATGTGGCTTGGTTTCCACTAAACACATAAGTCACAGGTTCTCTCAAAACATAGAAGAAACCGATTAAAAATGGAAATTGAATCAATAGAGGTAAACATCCGCCCATAGGATTGACATTATTCTCTTTATAAAGCTCCATGGTTTTTCTATTCAATGTCTCTTTATCATTTTTATATTTTTGTTTTAGCTGTGATAATAGGGGATTTAATTCCTGCATTTTCTTCATTGAATCTGTTTGTTTTTTGGTTAACGGGAATAATACGAGTTTCAATAATATTGATGCTACAATGATTGATAGCGCATATGCTGATATGATGGGATTGTCAAGTACAGACAGCAAGTCATAAATAATTTTGACTATAAATCCCAAGGGTCTAGCGATAATTTGCATTGATTTAACCTCCAGGTTATATTAAAGGGTCATATCCACCAGGATTAAAAGGGTGACATCTGAGTATTCTCTTGACACTCAGTACAATCCCTTTCGGTAACCCATATTTTTCGAGAGCTTCCAGTGAGTATTGTGAGCATGTAGGATAAAACCTACAGGTACTTCTTCCATTCCTTTTAGAATAGCTTTGATAGATCTTAATTAAACCTATTAGCATTCTTTTCAATTCAATTCCTTCTTCCAAACCTTTGATTTTTTGAGTAGTCTCACGTAAGATTCTTCCAATTGGGAAAAGTTAGCATCTTTGCCGTTCAATCGACACATAATAATCATATCGTAACCGGATTGTGTAAAATCAAAATACTTTCTGATTATTTCTCTCAATCTTCTTCTTATTTTGTTTCTGTCAACGGCTTTTTTCATTTTTTTAGCAGTCGTTATTCCAAATTTTTTTCCGTTATCAGGTCTTTTTTTTATAAACAACACCAAATTATAGTCTGAATAGGATTTACCCTTTGAATAAACCACTCTAAAGTCAGAGTTTTTTCTTATTCTATTTTCTTTTTCCATTTATTAACATCCTAACTGATTACAATGGAACAAAAAGGCCTTATTAGATTAGGCCTTACGCTGACAGTCTTTTTCTTCCTTTTTCTCTTCTTCTTCTTAGGATATTTCTACCTGCAGTTGTTCTCATTCTTTTTCTGAATCCATGCTCTTTACTTCTTTGTCTTACTTTGGGTTGATATGTTCTTTTCAATGTAAACACCTCCTTGACAGCGTTTTATCTATTTCAAAAAATAGTTCTCCAATATAGTCTACATTAGATTATATTAATATCCCCCATAGATGTCAAGAAATTATTAAAGGGGTTGTATTAATGAAACTCTTTAAAAATATTTTTTACAGTATCAATTTTATTGATCTTGTATCCATTGCTTCCTGTAAATATGAGTCCGTTGTCCACATCGCCCTTCACAGCGCTGATTAAGGCATCTGCTATACAGTACTCATTTTTTCCCGGATAACAATCCTTTAGACAGGCCGAGCATTTTTGGGAGCTTACAGCCAGACCATTTTTTACATCTGCTAGAAATTTGTTTTTAAATGCTCTTGCAGGGAGCCCCACTGGACTGATGACGATTTCTATATCTTCTTTTTTCATATCCAGAAAGACCTGCTTATAGGCCAATGCGGCATCACACTCTTCTGTTCCAATAAATCTGGTTGCCATCTGTACAGCATCAGCTCCCAGTTTAATCACATCTTCAGCGTCTTTTCTATCGAATATTCCTCCAGCGGCTATAACGGGAATTTTCATTCCATACTTGCTCTCAAACTTGTCTAGGATTGTTTTCACATCTTCAATTGTCTGTTTGAATGAGAGTGAATGATCCTTAATCTCACTTTCTTTGAATCCTAAATGTCCTCCAGCTTCTACACCTTCAATAACCACTGCGTCTGCAGTTTTTGAATATTTCATATCCCATTTTCTTAGAATGAGATTCAAGGCTCTTCCGGATGAGACAATGGGAACGATCTTAGTATTCGAGTCCTTTACATATTGTGGCAATTCAAGTGGCAGACCCGCTCCAGAAACAATAATATCGATTCCCCCATCCACTGCTGCTTTGACATAATCTCCATATCGATTCATAACCGTCATGAAATTGATACCTATGATTCCTTTTGGGCTGATTTCTCTAGCCATGTCTATATGTTTTTTCAAAGCCCTTATATTTGCCTTGAAAGTATTGTTTGGAAAATCTGGCTCATCATATCCTATATGAATCCCCGACATCACTCCAACTCCACCTTCATTCGCTACAGCAGATGCCAATCTATATCTTGTGACACCAATTCCCATTCCGCCTAAAACGACTGGGATTTTGGCATGTAGCTCGCCTATTCTCAATTCTGGTAATTTCATGGAATTCTCCTCGAAAAAATTCGTCCGATGACTAACAGTGCTAAGACTCCCACTTATAGAAGTGGGAGATAAGCACTGTAGAGCCCATGGATAACGGTTTCTAAGGTTCAGGTGGCGTTTCAAACGCCATCTGAACCTTAGAAACCGTTATCCAGGGGCTCTACAGTGCTTATCTCCCACTTCTATAAGTGGGAGTCTTAGCACTGTTAGTCATCGGACGAATTTTTTCGAGGAGAATTCCATGAAATTGATACCTATGATTCCTTTTGGGCTGATTT
>CAKMKB010000101.1:0-9435 GCA_927435965.1 uncultured Clostridia bacterium | reverse complement strand
TTTCTTACACCTAATTTGAAACTTTTTATTTTTTTCTAGATTATTAGCGATTTTTATTATAATAGTTCTACCCAAATTTTAGAATTTTCAAAACGTTATGATATACATCCTGGTATAGTGGTGGGAAGACTGCAAAGAGATGGAGCAATTGGGTATAATCAACATAATGATTTAAGGGTAAAATATGATATACGATAAGAGTTTGAAGTGAATTATCATTCAATAGTGACTGCGATTATCCTTATAAATTATATGGATTCTGGTAAGCATTTTACTGTATTGGGAGAGTAACATCACCTAACCTAACTGGGTGTTTGCAAGACCGTATCTCAAACCGAGGCGCACTCGCATTAGTTGTTCGAAAAGCTTATTAAAATGAGTGAGACATATAAGTACGATTTTTCAGTATATCGACTACATTGAACGAAAGCATCTATCGATTACAGGAGGATAAAGTATGGCATATGATTTAAGTAATAAATTAGTGGTAGCTATTTCTTCGAGAGCATTATTTGATCTAGAAGAAGAGAATAACATATTTAATGACCAAGGGGTAGAAGAATATGCTAAACATCAACTTGAGCACGAAAACGAGCAATTATCTAGAGGGACAGCATTTCCTTTAGTTAAAGCGTTGTTATCTCTTAATGATAAATTTGAAGAGCCAATTGTCGAAGTAATTATCATGTCAAGAAATACTCCGGAAACGGGGCTAAGGGTTTTTAATTCAATTGATAGTCATGGGATAAATATTGTTAGAGCGGCATTTACTGGTGGGGAAGATATCAGTAGATATATCGGTGCATTTGAAGTTGATTTATTTCTTTCGAAAAATGATATGGATGTACAGGAAGCGATTGATAATGGTTTCGCTGCAGCTATTATATATGATGTTCCTATTGATTATAAGCCTGATGAGACTCAGATAAGAATTGCATTTGATGCTGATGCAGTTGTATTTTCAGAAGAATCAGAAAAGATATATCAAGCAGATGGCCTAGAGGCTTTTCTTAAACATGAAAAGGATAATGTTGATAATGACTTATTAGAAGGACCATTTGCAAAACTGCTAAAAACACTTTCAAAAATCAAGGAGAAAGATGAGAATTTGATAAGGATTGCTATTGTTACTGCTAGAAACAATCCTGCACATAAACGGGTAATATATACATTGAGGCATTGGGGTGTTAAAGTTGATGAGGCATTCTTCCTAGGTGGTGTTAAAAAAAGAGAGGTTTTGAAAGCATTTAATGCGCATATTTTCTTTGATGATCAAGATGGTCACGTTAAGCCAGCAAGTGAGGTTATACCAGCAAGTAGAGTCCCTTTAAAACAAAAGTAGTCGTATAAGAATAACAGCTTTATTTTACATTCCTATTGGGATATAAATAACTTTGACCTGCCTGCATTAGCTGTATTTAATAGGTTGAAGAGTAAATCAGACCTTATAGACTCAATATTCATTGGGCCTATGAATATATTAATTTTTTATCAGAAAATATTTTAATGATTTTCTAAACAAATATATAAAGAATTACTATTCAATCTTTGGTTGAATGCCAAAACAAAATATGACCCAATCAGAATTAAGCGGGAAGCACTGAAGTACTAGTACTCAGAAGTATCCCGCTTTTCTATCTTCATATAGGCGCGTAAGTACCTTATTGATTCAATGGTATCGCAAAGTGGTGATAGCTTGTACCATCATCAGCGTCAATGCTTATGACATCGAAAGAAAAGTAAATAGTGTACTTATGCTGCTTCAAGAGTGGGTTTATTAAGATTGTAGATTTTAAAACCATCTATATTTTAAAAGAATCGTTTGATAATGACGTTATAAGCTATTGGCATAATACAGATGATATAAGAAAAGTATTAGATGATTTGGAACGCAAGAGAAACAACCAAATGTAATAACCTCAAAAAGACTATAGATAAAAATTAACTACATCTTTCAATATATCAGATAAACCCGATGATTTAAGAAATAGTTAGACAAATGAAATATATTGTAATCGAACCTAAATGGCTCTTTTTTTAGATGATCAAACATTGCATTAATCCAATTCAACGATTATAATCAAAGCAATAGTAAATTGACGATAAATTTTACAAAGCATATTTAAAAACGGAGTTGATAAAATGACACACCGAAAACATAAAGTCATCGACCTAAATTTCCTATCCAAAACATCAATGGACATTTCTAATGCAGGTAGCTTCGAAAAAGTATCAGAGATTATATTTTCTTATATTGAAAGTCTAGTACCGTTCAGTATGATTGTTATTTATGAGGTTGACAAAAAAAAGAATGAATTGCGCGTCATCTCTAATAAAGGATCCGGGTCTAAGAATTTCAGAGATAGGGTTCCTTTTAAAATTGGTGAGGGAGCAGTTGGATGGGTCGCCGAAAACAAGAAGGCTTTGTTGATTGAAGATGCGTTAGAATCCAACAAGTTTCAAGTGCGTCAATTCTTCCATGAAGACCCAATTATCCGTTCTTTTTTAGCTGTTCCATTAATAGTAGGTAATGACCTTGTTGGTATTATGAGCATGTCCTGTGATCAACCCAATTTATACCGCCAACAGGATGTAGAGCTGATATCTATAATTGCTTCACAAGCGGCTGCTATTCTCCAACTGAATTTAGAGGTTAAGGAAGCAAGAAATTTTTCCAGTCACATTTTAGAGAATATTAATAGTGGTGTCATCGTAATGGATAGCACCTACAGAATAATTGTGTTTAACAAAGCTGCAGAAACCATCACCGGTTATAGCAGCTCTGAAGTTATCGGACGCAACATTTTATCACTACCTTTAAAAGAGAGCCAGCAAGACTGGTATATTGTTGAAAGCTATGAAAAAAACATCTATTTCTTTGAAAACACGGGATATTTGATTCACAAGAACGGTTCCAAAATCAACATCCGTCTAAGTACATCATTGCTGATCAATGATGATAATTCCAAAAAAGGATGTATATGTATATTTAGAGATAATACAGAGATTGAAAAACTTCAGCACAAAATACTTCAAACTGAAAAAATGGCTGTTATTGGCAGAATTACAGCGGGCATCGCTCACGAAATACGTAATCCACTTTTACCTATTCGTACGGCTAGCCAATTGATGATTAAAAAACTAGACCAACCTGAAAGCAAAGAGCAAATCAGAGATTTACTTATGATTATCAGTGAAGAGAGCGAACGACTCAATAAGTTTCTGGATGAGTTTGTTGATATTGGAAAAACAAACAAAAAAACAAAAGGCAGTTCGGAGATTTTACGAGCCTTGGAAGAGACACTTGCCCTCATACGTCCAGATTGCGAGAAGAAAAAAATTATTTTATACGACGATCTATCGACTGATCAGGCTTTTGTCCCTTTGCCTAAGGATCAATTGAAACAAATATTATTAAACCTTCTAATCAACGCCATAGATGCTATTGGGGCCTCCACAAACAGCAATCCTCTGATTACACTCCGCTATTTAAGAGATTCTGACAACGTGACTGTTGAAATTCATGATAATGGTGTCGGTATTCGAGATACAGATATCAGCAGCATATTTGACCCTTTTTTCACCACCAAGGATCATGGTACTGGATTTGGTTTAGCTTCTGTACAAAGCATATTGTCAAAAGCTGGTGGCGATATCAATGTCATTTCTGAGTTTGGGAGTGGCAGTAAGTTCATCGTCAGAATCCCGACTTTGAAAGGAGATGATTAATCGATGCTCAGTAAAAATACCATATTGTTAGTAGACGATGAAAAATCCATCAGAGATACACTCAAAATTTTATTTGAAGATGCTGGTTATGATGTCTATCTTGCGGATAATGGTTTTGATGCAATTACTATCCTAGAAAGTCATCTGATAGATGTTGTTGTGACAGACCTAAGAATGCCGAAAATGGACGGCATCGAACTAATGCATCAAGCATTGAAGGTAGACAAAAATCTCCAGGTGATTCTCATCACAGCTTATGCAGACATTAAATCTGCTGTAGATGCAATGAAAGCAGGTGCTTTTGATTATGTTCAAAAATCTTTCTCCACAGAAGAGATTCTGGTTGTTGTCGAAAAGGCTATTGAAAAAAGAAAACTAATAGAAGAAAACACCCGATTAAGGAAACAAATAGATGAGACTATGAAACATTCAGGAATTATCGGGAAAAGCCCTAAGATTCAAGGGATTTTCACATTGGTGGACAGAATTGCAAACAGCAAAGCCACTGTTTTGATTACAGGTGAAAGCGGTGTTGGTAAAGAGGTATTCGCAAGACTTATTCATAACAAAAGTGACCGAAAGAACGAGAAGTTTGTAGTCATCAACTGCGGTGCTATACCGGAGACTTTGATAGAAAGCGAACTTTTTGGATTTGAGAAAGGGTCTTTCACCGGTGCTGACAAGAGTAAAACAGGAAAGTTTGAACAAGCAGATGGCGGAACCATACTATTGGATGAAGTAGGAGAGTTACCATTGAATGTACAGGTCAAATTCCTCAGGGTTTTGCAAGAACGTCAATTAGATAGAATTGGCTCAACTGAAAGTAAAAATGTTAACGTCAGAATCATAGCAGCTACTAATAAGGATCTCACTGAGGAAATACGTTTGGGGAATTTTCGAGAAGATCTGTTCTATCGGTTAAATGTGATTCAACTTCACATTCCACCCTTACGTGAAAGAAAAGAAGACATACCATTGATGATAGACCATTTTATGACAGAATATAATGATGAGTACTGCAAAAGTATCAATATGATTGATATGGATGCTCTGGATTTCCTGATTTCACATGATTGGAAGGGAAATGTAAGAGAACTAAAAAACGTCATAGAAAGAGCTATTGCTATTTCTGATCCTACAGATACAACTCTTACAACAAACCACCTGAGTGATTACATAAACTCTGATAATGTAATCACAGCCTCTCAAGATACAATAACCTTGAAAGAATACGAAAAGATCATTATCTATAACACCCTCAAGAAAGTTAATTTTAACAAGAGTAAAGCCGCAGATATTTTGGGAATAAAACGACAAACCCTATACAAAAAAATCAAAGAATATAGTATAGACTGATAAATGTGTCACATTATTTAACAATACCCATCTTTTCTTTAAATCGTATCTGTGTATTTTTCTAACACATCAATTGATTTAATAGCACAAATAAGATTCCTCAATAAACACTTAGGTTTCTTATTTTTTTATTCCGATCCCTTGAATCAACTGAAATTCAGTGCTTATAACTGTTAAAATTGACATTTTCATAGATTTAAATAAATTGTTGGCACGAAAAGTGCATTATACATATCTATATATCAGTAATTTCGATAAAAAGGAGATAGCAATGGAAAAAAAAGAACTTAGAATAATATGTCCTAATGGGCATTTGGGTTTTGCACCTACTAAGGAGGAAAGCTTTTGGATTGGTGCGGCTACCAAACCCGATTATTATTGCTGTGACTCCGGTAGTGATGATATTGGACCAGTACCATTAGGTCAAGATATCTCTACTAGTCATCATGAATGGCAAAAGCACGATCTTGAGCTAATGTTGATAGCAGCTAGAGAACAGGGCGTCCCTATGATCATTGGTTCGTCAGGAGATACTGGAAGTAATAGTCGAGTGGATATGTACATCGAATTCATTAGGCAATTGGCAAAAAAACACAATCTTCCTCCTTTCAAACTCGCCTACTTCTATTCTGAAGTGGATAAAAGCTATATCATCGATAAAATGGACAATGGTATAGTTGTAGAAGGACTTGATGGAAGAAATCCCCTTAATATGGAAGATTTAGAAAAGACTGCCCGTATTGTAGCAGTTGCAGGAGTTCATCCATTTATTAAAGCCTTGGAATTGGGCGCGGATGTAATTATAGGCGGTCGATCCAGTGATGCTGCTATTTTTGCTGCACCGGCAATCTACCATGGATTCCCAGAAGACCAGGCTTATTACTTGGGGAAAGTGTTGGAATGTGCATCTTTCTGTGCAGAACCCTATGCTGCTAAAGAATCTGTAATTGGTACCATAACTCAAGACGATGTAAAAGTAACGGCCATGAGTCCCTATCAACGTTGCACAATAGCATCAGTTGCTGGACATGCCATGTATGAGCGAACCAATCCTTACTTCGAATTCTTTGCTGGCGGTATGCTTGATATGACTGATTGTGTTTATGAGCAATATGATGACAAGACCACTAGAGTGACAGGCTCAAAATTTGTACCTATAAAAGGATCGATAATGGTTAAACTCGAAGGATCTGGTAAAGTCGGTGAAAGGTTTATTGGAATTGCAGGTATCAGAGATCCTTATACTATCAAACACATAGACAAGGTGATTCAGTGGTCAAGAGATCAAGTGAAAGAAAGATTCGGAGAGACAGGATACGAGGTCTATTACAAAATATTTGGAAAGAATGGAGTAATGGGCGATCTTGAACCGATTAAAGAAACCAAGTCGCATGAGCTGTGTATTATTGTTGAAGGCATTGCTCAGACGGTTGAAGCTGCGGAAGAAATCACTATGATCGCGACACGTCAGATCTTCTATGCAAGATTGCCAGAGGTTAAAGGTACAGCTGGAACTGCCGCTTTTGTAATAGATGAGGTTTTAAAAGCAACACCAGCATACATTTGGACAATGGACCACATCATACCAGTTGATGATCCAATGGAATTGTTTGAAGTCAAAACTATTGAAATCGGTAATTAACAAAGGAGACTAAAATGAAAACAGTTAAATTAGTTGATTTGGCAAAAACTATAAGAAGCAAGAACGCCGGCACTGACAAAATTACATTTGATATCATCTTTAGAGAAAAAGAAAATTACGAATTGGTGAAGTCTAGTAAAGCAATCACCATTGAAACAATGGCTAAGTTATATGGTATACCAGTCGAAAGAATTTGTGACTTTGTAGAGTATGACCCTGCAAACGCAATCAAGTTTACTATCTACCGGACAAAGCCAAGCGGAAGCCCTGGTGAAGGAGATATTTTTGGATGTCAACAATATCCGCCATTACTGGATATAGAGATTCCAATAAACGAAAAGGAGGGTGAATATGAATAAACCAATTATTGGCATCACTACAGCATGGAGTGTAGAAACATGGAATGATTCTATTGAAAGTGGAGGTTATAATTATGCTGGCAGACCCTATATCGAAGCCGTTATAGAAGCTGGAGGCACACCAATTCTGATTCCTCAGATGCCACACAATGATATTGATCTTTTGATTGGCATGATAGATGGATTTTTGTTTACAGGTGGTGGAGATGCAAAAAGGTTTTCCAAAGAATCAATGCCTTCATTGCGAGAACAACAACCCAACAGATATGATTTCGAATCAATACTAATGAAATCTGTTTTAGAATCCGATAAACCGATTCTCGGAATATGCAGAGGATTCCAGATGTTAATTGAGGTTTTTGGGGGTAGACTTTCAGATGAGGTGATTGACGGGCATAAACAAAACCTGCCAGGAAGTGATCCATGGCATAAGGTCAATCTGATTGACGAAAGCCTACTTAACCAGATTGTCAAAGAGAATGATTGGAAAGTTAATAGTTTCCACGTCCAAAAAGTTGAAGAAGTGCCAGAAGGCTTTTACGCGACAGCCATCTCTGAAGATGGCGTCATTGAAGCTATAGAAAGGAGAGGTGATCAATTTATAGTAGGTACTCAGTTTCATCCAGAAGAATTGTTGTGGGGAGATGCAAGAGCATCAGCAATTTTTACAGCTTTCATCGAAAAAAGTTCGATAAACAGGAGGTAATTTATTTATGAGTTCAAATAATCAAAGCAGTAAAGAAGAATTAAAAAAACCAAACAGTCAGGGCAGTTTTATTGAAGGGTTAAAAAAACCCAATGGATACGTTATCATCTTTTCTTTAGTTCTCATTGCTATGTTCCTAACCTGGGTAATCCCGTCAGGTGCCTACGACAGAATTGTCGATCCTGCTTCTGGAAGAACTGTAGTTGATTCAGCGTCATTTAAGTTGATTGATAATAAAACAGTTGGCGTTTTCGGAATGCTTCAAGCTATACCAAGAGGTATCGCGGCTTCAGGAAGTATTATAGCGTTTATCTTTATCATATCAGGAGCTATCGAAATTATTAGAGGAACAGGTGCTTTGGATGCTGTTATACTTCATCTGGTTAAGCGCATGGAAGGAAAGGATACTTTGCTTCTTGTGTCTGTCACAATAATTTTCACAATGTTGGGTGCTGTTTTCGGATTTGCTGAGGAAACTATTCCATTTATTCCATTGGTAATTTCCATGTCATTGGCTTTGGGGTACGATAGAGTTGTTGGTTTCCACATTGTCAGAACAGCGGCATGGATTGGTTTTGCAGGGGCTTTCCTTAACCCTTTTACAATAGGTGTTGCGCAAAGTATCGCTGAACTACCTTTGTTTTCAGGTATGTTGTTCAGAATCATCTGCTACGTCGTATTCTTAGCCATAGGCTTGGTATTTATTTTACGATATGCAAAAAAAGTTAAGGCTGATCCTACAAAGAGTATCATCTATGGTTATGAAGGCGACAGAAATCCAAGTGATTTCGAGCTTAAAGATGTTGGACATTTAACAACCAGACACAAAATGGTTCTAGCAGTTTTTGCCATAAACATCATATTGTTAGTTTATGGAACGATCCAATATGGTTGGTATACAACTGAACTTGCTGCCCTCTTCTTAGGTTTAGGATTACTAGCAGGTATTGTTGGGGGGTTCTCTCCAAACCAATTAGCCCGTCACATGACCAAAGGAATGTCTGGTGTGACATTTGGTGCATTGATAGTTGGTTTTGCCAGAGCAATCGTATTGATTTTGGAGCAAGGTGCTATATTGGACACAATCGTATATGGCTTATCTCAACCAATTATGGGTTTAAGCGCATCAATCGCAGCTGTTGGTATGTTTATCATTCAATCCCTCATCAACTTCTTTATTGGATCCGGAAGTGGTCAAGCTGCAGCGACCATGCCAATAATGATACCTTTATCAGATGTGCTTGGAATTACAAGACAAACCTCGGTATTGGCTTTCCAATTTGGTGATGGTATAACAAACATGCTTTGGCCTTCTATGATATACTACTTGGCCTTTGCTGACATACCTTATGGAGCATGGTTTAAACATATCTCAAAACTTGTCCTTATACTAACTGGAGTTGGTATTATATTGGTAGCTATTGCACAAATGATTAATTACGGCCCATTCTAATATAAATAGTTGCTAAAGGCTGGGTATCATATTGATATCCAGCTACATTTCTATTATCAGAATAATTAAGGAGAAAAGATTTGGAAAATGGAGCGTATCTGATCAGCACAGTTTTGACTTTAATGGTGGTATCCTATGTGGGGATCAACTCTAGCAAGAAAATAAAGAATTCAAAGGATTTTTCTATTGG
>CAKMKB010000100.1:0-20976 GCA_927435965.1 uncultured Clostridia bacterium | reverse complement strand
AAAACAATGCTGATTAACATTATAAAAATTCTATTCTTCAAGCTTGACCTCCATATCGCCAAAATCTATGTAAACCGGATTCTCACCTTTGGTGAAGTCTATTAAACCCATTACATCCTGATTATTTTTTATTCTACCACTACCTATGGAACACTAATCAAACTGGATTACAGCTCAAATATGAAATATCAAATATTGTTTACCAAAGAGATAATAAGTGATAGAATAAAAAATAATCAGGATGTAATGGGTTTAATAGACTTCACCAAAGGTGAGAATCCGGTTTACATAGATTTTGGCGATATGGAGGTCAAGCTTGAAGAATAGAATTTTTATAATGTTAATCAGCATTGTTTTAGGATTGGTACTTGCTTTGCAGTTTCAGTTAGTCAGAGATACTGCAGGAGGGATTGTTTTCTCCCAGAAGATAAATCAACTGACAAGTGAAATAAAAAATGCAAACGAAGAAAAAGAACAGCTGATAAAAGACCTTGATGAACTTGAGACCAGACTGTCTGAGTATGAGGACAGCGCTGCCGAAGAGAGTATATATATCAAATCACTAAGGGATGAGTTGAATAAGTTTAGAATGATGGCGGGATTTACAGATGTGAAAGGACCTGGAGTTATTGTGACTCTGGATAATCCACCTGCGGAAAATCAGTTTACAGAATTTTCAAATAATCTGGTATACAATTATGAATACATATTATTGGTAATTAGCAATCTTAATGCAGCAGGGGCTGAAGCCATCTCCATAAACGGCCAAAGGCATACAAATTATACTGAAATAGTACCTGTGGGCACTTATCTGAACATCAATGGTGTCTCAGTACTACCCCCAATAGAGATTAAAGCGATTGGAAATACCCAAACTTTGGAATCAGTGTTGAATTTTAAAGGTGGAGCTGTCTGGGAGATGAAGAATCTCAACTATCAGGTGGAAGTTAGTGTTCTTAATGAAATAGAGATACAAAGACAAATTAAGGTTTTTGAATTTAGATATGCACAGCCTTACTAGTCATCCTCCATTATGATGACCCTGTTGATAACCAATCAGAAAGAAGTGTGGTGTTAGAATGACAAAAAACAGAGTTTGGATTACGGCCTTAGCCGTTATTATAGGGTTTCTTGCTGGACTACAGATCATGAATGATTCAAAAAGCTATGCTTTTATCAATGTCAATTCGGTAGCGATTTTTTCTAATGAGCTCAATGCTATCAACAACGAGATAGAAGGGCTTAAATCATTAATCGTGATGACCAGTAGAGACCTGAATAAATATCAGTTATCTGAGTATAACAGTGAATATATCGCAGGTTATCTTGAGGAAGAGATTGAAAGAGTAAAAGCCATTGCAGGCTACACCAATGTCAGGGGTGAAGGTGTGCTGATTAAATTAGCAGACAATGAGTCCAATACACAGAGAAATATAAACTACGACTTGGTGCATGATGTTGATGTGGTCATGATCATCAACGATTTGATTGACTCCGGAGCAGAAGCGATATCCATCAATGGAAAGAGAATTCTTGCAAAAACTGAAATAGTTTGTGTAGGTCCTCTGATTAAAATTAATGGGGAAAGCGTTGGTGCGCCATTTATCATTAAGGCGATAGGCAACAAAGACTTGTTGTCCGCAGCAATCAATGCTCCCAATACTTATGCTTATAATTTAAAGAATGTTTATGGATTAGAAATTGAAACCATGAAAAGTGATTTTATTCTGATTCCAAAGTATTGATGATCGACTGAATTAAACAAATAAAGGAAGGTGTATTGAATGATATTCGCTATAATTGGTTTGGCAATGGGTTTATTACTTGGATTGGCATTATCTTTCTCATATAGTGCCACTTTTACAATCTATGTGACTTTGATTATTTTGATTCTTTTACAGAGTTTACTAAGGATTATTAAAAATGAGAACATGGATTTTAATATCTACAAGGAAGGAATCCTAATTATCTCCGAAATACTCTTCGCTTGTCTTTTGGCTTTTATAGGTGAAGAGCTAGGCATATCACTATATCTGGCTATCGTTTTATCTTTCGGACTAAAAATCTTTAATGATTTCAATCTCATTGTCAAAAAGTTAATTAAATATGATAAAATAAGTTAAAAATCAATGGTTGTATGCTATACTTATATATAACAAAAAGGGGAGGTATAATATGTTCGAATTTGATGTTGACCCTGTGGGATTAGCAAAAATAAAAGTAATTGGAGTAGGTGGTGGTGGGAATAACGCCGTCAATAGAATGATCAATGCGGATGTCAAAGGAATTTCTTTTATTGCTGTCAATACTGATAAGCAAGCTTTAATCAATTCTAAATCAGATAATAGAATACAAATTGGAGAAAAACTAACCAATGGATTGGGTGCTGGTTCTAATCCTGATATCGGTTTAAAAGCGGCAGAAGAAAGCAAAGGCGAGATACAGGAAGTGCTAGAAGAAACCGATATGGTGTTTATCACTGCAGGGATGGGTGGCGGTACCGGAACAGGAGCTGCGCCATATATTGCTCAATTATCAAAGCAGCAAAATATTCTTACTGTGGCAGTGGTTACCAAACCCTTTATGTTTGAGGGAAAAAAAAGAATGGAGAACGCTCAGAGAGGCATTGATGAACTGAGTAAATATGTAGATACAATTATCATAATACCAAATGATAAATTACTTGAAATAACAGATAAGAAAGCTACTTTGCTGGAGGCTTTTGATATAGCGGATGATGTTTTAAAACAGGGAATACAAGGCATATCTGATTTGATTGCGATACCTGCTGTTATCAATCTGGATTTTGCTGATGTAAAAACAATCATGTCAGGACAAGGTCTTGCCCACATGGGTATTGGTTATGCGACCGGTGAGAGCAGAGCTTTGAACGCTGCTAAACAAGCCATCAAGAGTCCTTTGCTGGAAACATCAATAAATGGTGCAAGAGGTGTGTTGATCAATATCACCGGTGGTTCAGACATTGCATTGCATGAAATCAATGACGCTGCAAGACTTATCACAGAGTCAGCAGATCCTGAGGCTAACATTATTTTTGGCGCCAATATAGAAGAGAGTCTGGGTGACTCTATCAAAGTTACAGTTATTGCAACTGGCTTTACTGAACAAAAAATGAAATTAAAAGAACCTTTAAAGGATGCAAAAGAAGGTTTACCAAATAAAGATGGATCCATAAAAGGTGATGGCTTCGCCAGACCTTCCTGGAATCTAGATATACCAAATTTCATTAAATCAGATGATAAGATTCGCTTTGAAAAAGAATAACTCATGAAATAAGTAGACAGAACTGATTGACTCAGTTCTTTTTATTGTATAGGAGAATATAAGAATGAAATGTCCATATTGTGAGTTCGAGGAGACAAAAGTTATTGATACAAGGCCAACGGATGAAGGACATACAATCCGAAGACGAAGGGAATGTATCAATTGCGGAAAAAGATTTACGACCTATGAAAAAATTGAAAACATCCAATTGGTGGTTGTGAAAAAAGATAAAACCAGAGAGGCTTTTAACAGGACAAAGATTTTAAATGGCATCATTAAAGCATGTGAAAAAAGGCCCGTTCCGTTGAAAGAGATTGAGGCAATTACTGACAGCATTGAGAGAAAACTCCAGAATACTATGGAAAATGAGATCACCACTGATCAGATTGGAGAAATGGTTATGGAAGAGTTAAAAAATCTTGATGATGTGGCTTATGTCAGATTCGCTTCAGTGTACAGGCAGTTTAAGGACATTAATACCTTCATGGATGAGCTGAAAAAAATTATGAATAACAACAATGTTGATATTAGTTAGTTTGACAGGACAGATTTATTGTGGTATATCATTATTAAGAGAGAAGAGTTTTCATTAAGAATGTGCAGTAGGTTCACATGAGGAAATCTCTACTGGAGGTACATATGTCTTCTAAAATTTTAGTTGTAGACGATGAGAAAAACATATTGGAATTAATACGATTCAATCTGGAACTGAATCAATTTGATGTTATAACTGCTACAGATGGTGAAGAAGCCATATCAATGATCAAAGAAGAAGCTAATATTGACCTGGTTATTCTAGATTTGATGTTACCTAATATAGATGGCATTGAAGTATGTAAGGTTCTGAAACGAAACGAGAAAACAAAAGATATTCCAGTCATAATGTTGACAGCTAAAGGCACTGAAACAGACAAGATATTTGGTCTTGAAATTGGAGCCGATGACTATGTCACCAAACCCTTTAGTGTAAAAGAACTCACCGCGAGAGTGAAAGCTCAGCTAAGAAGAAGTGATAAGTTAAAGCATGACGAGGACATTATTGTAGTCAATAGTATGACTATCGATAAAAAACAGCATTCAGTATATATTAATGATCAGCAGATTATATTGACTCTGAAGGAGTACGAAGTATTGAAGCTTTTAGCTGAGAATAAAGGAAAGGTTTATACAAGAGACCAGCTTTTAAATCAGGTATGGGGCTATGACTATTTTGGAGAAACAAGAACTGTTGATGTCCACATACGCCATATCAGAAAAAAGATTGAAGAGCATGATAGTTCTAATGAATATATTGAAACTATAAGAGGGGTAGGGTATAAGATCAAATAATGAAGAAAAAAATATTTCTGTATTTTATTAGCGCGGTCTTTTTTTTGTGCGTGATTTTTTATGGTCTGATGATATGGGTCCTGAGAGCAAGTTATACTGATGAGGTCATAACAAACATAAAAAGTGATGCCTATACGATACAATCAGTTTTAAAAAATAATCAATCTGATGCTTATGTATCTTTGATGAATGATATTTTCATCAGCAAGATAAACAATGGAATCAGAATTACATTAATGGATAAGAACGGCAATGTAAAGTATGATTCTCATAATGACCACGCAACAATGACAAACCATGGAGACAGGGAAGAATTTGAGTCTGCTATTGAAGGCCAAATTGGACAAGCTATAAGATTCAGTACAACTGTCAGAGCGCAAATGGTCTATATTGCTATACCATTTTCAGATTCCTATCATGATATATCTGTTATCCGTACGTCATATCCCTTGACAAGCATTTATTCTTTCTCCAATCACATTGTTAATTATATCATTGTTGTTTTTGGAATTGGAATAATATTGTCCTACTTATGGTCTTCAAAGCTGGCAGCCTATATTCTTAAACCAATCAGACTTATTACAAATTCAACCAAAAGAATCTCAACAGGGTATAATAGTGGAGATGTAGAATATCACTCAGATGATGAATTGGGAGATTTATGCAGATATTTTAATGAGATGAATTCATACAACATAAAAAAGAGCGATCGATTAATGGGATCAAATAACAACTTGAGCTCGATTTTATCCAGTATATTAAACAGTGTCATGGTACTGGACAAAAACAGGAAACTAGTGTTTTGCAACAAGTCAGCGGAACAGTTTTTAGGGGCATCATTTACAGAAATGGAAAACAAGCCATTTATAGAACTGTTAAGAGACTATGAAATCAATAAATTTATCGAAGATTTTTATAATGAAAGAAAAGCATCCATTAAGGAAATCGTCATGAATGACAGCGTTCTAAGGTTTAATCTTTATTCCAATGAGGGATTGTTCAATGAGTTTAAGGAAGGCATA
Source organism: uncultured Clostridia bacterium (assembly GCA_927435965.1). Classification (GTDB taxonomy): domain Bacteria; phylum Bacillota; class Clostridia; order Tissierellales; family Dethiosulfatibacteraceae; genus 38-11. The sequence continues at coordinate 15,340 of CAKMKB010000100.1, read as the reverse complement.
GTGCTAGTTATTCAGGATGTCACTGAAATTCGAAAAATTGAGAGAATCAGAAAGGATTTTGTCACAAATGTAACCCATGAGCTGAAGACACCGCTTACATCTATAAAAGGCTATATAGAATTACTCAAAGATAGGGAAGAATTAGATAATGCAACAAAGCAACGATTTCTAGAAATCATTGAAATTGAGGCTGACAGATTAACAGACCTAATCAATGACTTATTGCTTTTGTCGGACGTTGAAAACAATAAAGGACGCATAGAGATGTTCAAGGTCAATGACTTAATCAACGAGGTCATAGAGATCATGAATACCATATCTTCTGAAAAAGACGTTAAGATTATGTGTTTATTTGATAATGAGGCGACTGTTTTGGGCGATAAGAACAGATTCAAGCAAATGATGATTAATCTTATAGACAATGCTGTTAAATATACCAATCCCGGTGGAGAAGTGAAGATTACAACTATCAAAGACGAAGCAAAACTCTACATAGCAGTTGAGGATAATGGCATCGGTATTGAAAAGAAACACATCGACAGATTGTTTGAGAGATTCTATAGGACTGATAAGTCCAGAAGCAGGGCTGAAGGAGGAACAGGACTTGGATTGGCTATCGTTAAGCATATAGTCAAGAACTTTGATGGAATAATCAAGGTAGAAAGCGAAGTGGATGTAGGTTCTAAGTTTACAGTCATAATACCACTTAAGCCGGTATAATCGGGTTAGTGTAAAATAAGTGTTGGACAGAAAAACAAAAAAATATAGAGAATTACTCTCCGTTTGATATAATGTAATTGGACACCACAAAAACCAAAGGAGGAATTCTCTATGAATAATATTATACAACTAATCATGCAAAAAGTTAAGGATGAAATTGAAGAAAGCGTAATTAAAATACTTGAAGGTGGTACAAATCTTGATAAAATCGTAGATTCAGTAGGAGAACTAGTTAATGAAATTGGTGTTAATACAATTTCAGCAATAATTGAAGAATTAAATGATATCATTAAAAATGCTCCTGAGAGAAAAGAAAAATATCATGTTCATAAAAGCAAAGCTAAAAGGACCCTAATAACTAGGTTTGGAGAATTAGAGTTTGAAAGAACATATTATAAAAATATAAAAGAAAATAATTATGTACACATACTAGATGAACTTTTAGGTATAGAAAAATATGAAAGAGTAGAAGCAAATCTTAAAGGAGAAATTCTTGAGAAATCATCAGAGTATAGTTATCAAAAAGCAGCGAAGCTATCAACACCAGTAACTATAACAAGAGAAACAGTAAAAAAGATAATAAGAGAAAATGGTAGAATAGATAATCTAGAACTTGAAATAAAAGGAAAAAAGAAAGTAGATACAATTTACATAGAAGCAGATGAAGATCATGTTCCATTACAAAACGGGAAAAATAAAGAAGTAAAATTAATCTATGTTTATGATGATAAAATACAAATAAGTAAAGATAGAATACAGCTTGAAAATAAAAGGTATTTTACTGGTGAAATGTGCCCTGAAGATTTATGGACAGAAGTGGCAACATATTTAGATAAAGCATATGAATTAGATAAAGTAGAAAATATATTTATAGCAGGTGACGGAGCAAGCTGGATAAAAAGTGGAATAGAAATAATAAAAGGAAGTAAATATGTTCTTGATCATTTTCATCTAAGTAAATATATAAAAATTTTAACTGCACATTTGGGAAGCTTAGAAGAACCAATATACATAACAGGTCCACTATGGGAATCATTAAAATGTGGCAACAAAAAATCTGCCTTAGAATTAATAAACTTTGCAATTGAAGAAACACCTTTTAAAACTAAAAGGGAAAGTATGAAGAAAGCTAAGAGGTATATAATAAACAATTGGGAAGGAATCAATAACTTGTTTAGAGATGAAAAGTACAAGTGCAGTGCAGAAGGCCATATAAGCCATATATTGTCAGCGAGGTTAAGCTCAAGGCCAATGGGATGGAGCTTAATAGGTGCAGATGAAATGGCTAGGATGAGGACATATAAGGCTAATGGAGGTAGCATTAAAGATTACTATAGAAAATTACGAAGTGAAAGAAATACTGAAGAAAGAATAACTAATCTAGATAAAAAGATAGTAAATAGAGCTAAAAGTTTTTATAATACAACTAACCCTGATACTATGATAAATCTACCACTGACAAGTAAAACAAATGGCAGATGGCTAAAAGATATGCTTAAAAGTTCAATGTTCTAGTATTTAAAAAGTTTTTATTATTTTTGTTATATAATTTAAGTCTAAGGGATTTGTATATTCTTTTTTAGATTATATTTTAAAGATTACTGATACTATAGGAGATTACATGTTTAATTCTGGAGAGATTTTGTAATTATTACTATTACAAAATAATTTTAATTGTTTTCCAACAATTACTTGACACTATCATAATCGGCTTATTTTATTTACACAACCAATAAATATGGTATAATTAGTATTGCATAACCAACTATCAGGAGAAAAAATGGATAAAAATTTAATCATAGATATAGTAAAAGGCAGTATAGCTGAAGAGATTGAGATTGAAAAAGGTGATTTTCTAATCAGTATCGATGGCGTCAAGATAAATGATTGTATTGAATATAGATATCTGGAAACAAGTGAAAGCCTAGAGCTGGAAATAGAAAAAAAATCAGGCGAAGTTTGGGTTTTTGATATTGATAAAGAAATGGATGAGCCACTCGGTATAATTTATGAAAACGCATTGATGGATGAAGTGAAAACCTGCCAAAATAAGTGCTTATTTTGTTTTGTGGATCAACTGCCTAAAAACATGAGAAAATCATTGTATTTAAAAGACGATGATTCCAGACTATCTTTTCTTATGGGTAATTATCTTACACTGACAAATATGACAGACAATGAAATTGATAAAATAATTGAATATGGAATCAGTCCCATAAAAGTATCTGTTCATACCACCAACCCCGAGTTGAGGAAAAAGATGCTGAAAAACAAAAATGCAGATAAAATCATGCAGGTATTTGATAAATTTAGAAATTCAAATATTGAAATTGATTGTCAGATTGTTTTGGTGCCGGGATACAATGATAAATTGGAGCTTTCAAATACAATTCTTGATCTATACAATATACACCCTGTAATCAGGTCTGTTGCTGTTGTGCCCGTTGGAATCACAAAACACAGACAGGGATTACCCGATATAAGAGTTGTGACACCAGATGAATGCAGAGAGAGTATCCATTTGATTAATGGAATGCAGAAAAAATTCCTTAAAGAAAAAGGCACAAGATTTGTATATCTCAGCGATGAGTTCTATATCAGAGGCAAGCTTGATTTACCGGATTATAAAGAGTACGAAGAATTCCACGTGTTGGATAATGGCGTAGGAATGGTCAGGGTTTTTGAAAGAGAAGTAGATGAAGCACTAAAAAAAACCAAGAATTTAAAAATAGACAAGAAATTTACTGTTTTGACTGGCACTCTGGCATATGATTTTATGCGTAAAACTACTGCTAAGATTTGTCAAAAGCTAGAAGGTGTTGTGATAGATGTCATCGAAATCAAAAACGATTATTTTGGCAGGGATGTAAATGTTTCAGGTTTGATTACTGCGTCTGACATAATCAGCCAGGTCAAAGGAAGATTAGGATCAAATGTTTTGATTCCTGAAAATATGCTTAAAAAAGATGAGAACATGTTTCTCGATGATGTTTCATTAATAGATTTGGAAAAAGAACTGGGTGTTTCAGTGAAGCCCGTAGAAGTGAACGGATATAAATTGGTAAGAGAAATAATTGGAGAGTGAAAAATGGGAAGACCTATAGTAGCCATAGTTGGGAGACCAAATGTGGGCAAATCAACTTTATTCAACAGAATTGCAGGAAAAAGGATTGCTATCACAGAAGATACGCCTGGAGTGACAAGAGACAGAATATACGCAGAGTGTGAGTGGCTAGATAATCATTTTACCTTAATAGACACAGGTGGTATAGAACCGAAAAGCGATGATATTATTCTTAAACAGATGAAAAGACAGGCAGAAATCGCTATTGAAACAGCAGATGTTATATTGTTTATAGTCGATGGCAAAAATGGCATAACGGCTAATGACAAGGATGTAGCAGAGATTTTGAGAAAGTCACATAAAAAGGTTCTATTGATTTGCAATAAAATGGATTTTTATGTGGATAACAACAATATGTTTGATTTTTATGAGTTGGGTCTTGGAGAACCAATCTCCATTTCATCAACGGAAGCCCTTGGGCTTGGCGACCTCCTAGACGATATTGTGGCAAATTTTCCAGAAGACAGCAATACTGAAGTCGATACAGATTTGATAAAGGTTGCTGTAATTGGTAAACCTAATGTGGGAAAGTCATCACTTATCAACAGAATATTGGGACAGGAAAGGGTCATTGTCAGTGATATACCGGGTACAACAAGAGATGCTATAGATACTTTTTTTGAGAAGGAAGACAAGAAATTTGTTTTTATTGATACAGCAGGTATCAGAAAAAGAAAGAAAATATTTGAAAACATCGAAAGATATAGTGTTGTGAGAGCATTTGCTGCAGTTGAACGAGCGGATATATGTCTTATGGTGATTGATGTCAACGAAGGTGTTACAGAACAGGATACAAAGATTGCCGGGTTTGCCCATGATAATGGGAAAAGTATCATCGTGCTGGTCAATAAGTGGGATTTGATAGAAAAGGATAACAAGACCTATCAGAAGTTTGTGGATGAAGTCAGAAATAGTCTGGCATTTATGACATATGCTCCAATAATTCCTATTTCTGCGTTGTCAGGACAAAGAGTAGATAAAGTGCTAGAAGAAATAATTGAAGTTTATGAGTTCAGAAATCTCAGAATTTCAACCGGCGTTTTGAATGATGTTATAAACAAAGCCGTTTTGATGAACCAACCGCGATCAGTAAAAGGCAAGAAACTTAAGATATTTTATGTATCTCAGGTAAGTGTGGGTCCACCAAAATTTATCATGTTTGTCAATAATAAAGACCTGATGCATTTTTCTTATATAAGATATATTGAAAATACTATCAGGGATAATTTCCTATACAAAGGAACTCCTTTGTTAATTGAGATGAAAAACAGAGAATAAGAGTTAGGAGATGTTGAATGAGGTTATTGATTGTTGCACTAATGGGGTACATGATAGGCAATATTTCAAATGCTTATCTTATAGGTAGAATCTTTCTTAAAAAGGATGTAAGAAATTACGGAAGTGGCAATGCAGGAGCGACAAATGCATTAAGGGCTTTTGGCGCTAAGATTGGTATTGTGGTGTTTTTGTTGGACGTCATGAAAGGCGTTGTTGCTGTCTACATAGGTAATCGTATAAATCCTGAACTGGGTGGTTTCATAGCGGGCATCTCAGTAATTGCCGGGCATAACTGGCCTGTGACTTTGAAATTCAAAGGCGGTAAAGGGATTGCTACATCAATTGGTGTGATGCTGATGATTAATCCTTTGCTATCATTGATATGTTTTACAGTAGGCTTGTCAATTGCAATTATTACAAGGACTGTATCACTTGGATCGCTAATAGGTGTTGCTATAGCTCCAATCATTATACTTTTCTTCAAGCCTATTGATTACCAGCTCCTTGTGTTTACTTTGATACTGTCTTCTATGGTGATTTTTAGGCATAGGGCTAATATTTTAAGATTGGTAAAAGGTCAGGAAAACAAATTATAAGAAGGATGATGAAATGAAAAGTAAAATTACAGTTTTAGGTGGAGGAAGCTGGGGAACAGCAGTATCCAAGCTTTTAACCGAAAACAAACACGAGGTTACCATCTGGATCAGAGATTTTGAACGCGCAGCTATAATTGACGGTGAAAGAGAGAACAAGAAATATCTGCCGGGCATCTCACTTCCTAAAAATCTGAACATATCCAGCGACGTGGAGGAATCAATAGCCGATTCAGACATGATTGTTATTGCCGTTCCCACACAGCAGGTACGGTCAGTACTGGAAGGATTAAAGCATAGAGTTAACAAAAAAACAATAATTGTAAACCTTTCAAAAGGATTGGAAAAAAACACTTTATATAGAGTATCGGAAATTTGTGCTCAGGTTTTGCCTGACAACAAGTTTGTCGTTCTCTCAGGACCTTCTCATGCGGAGGAGGTTGCATTGAAGATGCCTACTACTGTTGTAGCGGCTTCAGATGATGACAACTGCTCTAAAATAGTTCAGGATATGTTTATGAACGAATATTTCAGGGTTTACACCAATTCTGATGTAATAGGTGTTGAAATAGGAGGCGCTCTGAAGAATGTTATTGCTCTTGCAGCTGGAATTTCTGACGGACTTGGTTTTGGGGACAATACAAAAGCAGCATTAATCAACAGAGGTATTCAGGAAATTTCAAGACTAGCAGAAAAAATGGGTGCTGACAAATTGACTTTCCTGGGACTGTCCGGTATCGGTGATTTGATTGTAACCTGTACGAGCATGCATAGTAGAAACAGACGAGCAGGTATTTTGATAGGTAAGGGCTATGCCATTGATAAGGCTGTCAGTGAAATCGGGATGGTTGTTGAAGGTATCATTACCACACATGCTGCTCATGAATTAGCTGAAAAACTATCAGTGGAAATGCCTATCGTTGAAGAATTGTATGCTGTTCTGTATGAAAGTGAAAAGGCGGCTAATGCGGTGGAGAAACTGATGAATCGAGAAAAGAAAGATGAAACAGAAAAAGAGTGAGGGATTGTCAAGTTGGCAAAGAAAAAGAGGAAAGCAAATGTTTTTAACTTCATACTATTACTTCTATTTCTCTCATTTGTAATATACCTGATCGATAATTGGAGAGTAACACAGGAGACTTATGTTCTAAATGAAGACACTCTGGAAATCACTCTAGAGATTGAGGCTGCTGTCATCAAGGATGAACGAATTGTTCATGCCTTAAGTGATGGCGATGTCAGTCTGTTTAAAAGGCAAGGGGACAGGGTAAAATCAGGCATTTTGATTGCTCAGCAGTTTAACGACTATGATTCAAAAAGCATATCTGATGAGTTGAACATTATCAATGAGATTATCAGTGTCAAACAAGGTAACAAAGCATCCAACGATAAGGTTGGAACATCTTACTACAACGAGATAAAGAGTGATATACAAAGCGCTCTTTTTTCAAAAGATTATCAATATGTTATGAGGACTGTAAACAATCTCGATACTAATGATTTCAATTACAGGTATTCAGGCTATGAGAGCTACACTTTGGCAGAGCTGATCAATCATAGGGACTCACTGCGCAAAAACATTAGCTCTGAAAAGATTTCTTATTATAGTCCTGGTGGCGGGATAGTGAGTTATTCTTTTGATGGTCTGGAGATGGTGTATTCTATAGATCGATTATCAGAAATCAGCTTAAATGATGTCAAAAAGTTAAATTATCAGAATTATACTACATTGAACAAGACAATCAGCAACAATGAGCCGATGTTTAAAATTATAGATAACTTTGATTGGTTTTTGGCTTTTGAGATCGATAAAAGCTATATGTCTGATCTACAAGATAAAAACAATCTAAAAATAAGACTTAAAAAAATTGATAAGGTCATTAACACTACTATATTTCGGATACAAGATTACGGCGAAAAATTCTTATTGATATTAGAGACGGATAAATTTCTTCATGATTATATAGATGACAGGTATATCAAAGTGGATGTCATTCTTCACGAATTCTCAGGACTTAAGATCCATAAGGATTCAATTGTTGAGCAGGATGGATTGATTGGAGTCTATGTTAGTGACACCAACAAGGTAGTTAGATTCAGACCAGTTGAAATAATTGGAGAGAACCAAGACTTTGCTGTTGTAGACGAGGGAGAGAAGGTTAATGTGGGCAGCAGGGGAAGAATTTTGATAAATGGTGAGTCTTATAATACAATAAAAATATATGATAACATAATAGTCAAACCGGAAAATGTATACGATGGTCAGATCTTGAGGTGATGAAGTGAGTATTAAAGAAAATGTGGAATCATTGGTTCTTGAAATGAAAAAGGTATGTGATAGTTGCAATAGGGATAGCAGAGATATTCGAATTGTGGCTGTTACTAAAACAGTTGGTATTAATGGAATGAAAGAAGCCATAGAAAGCGGACTGACTGATTTTGGTGAGAATAGAGTACAGGAATTGATGGAAAAAACAGAACAATTCGATGAATCGATCACATGGCATATGATCGGACACTTGCAAAGAAACAAGGTTAAATATATAATTGATAAAGTAAGCCTTATTCATTCTCTTGATAGTGAAAGACTGGCAGAAGAAATTCAAAGACAAAGTCTCAAACGACTTAAGAAGACAGATGTTCTGATTGAAGTTAATGTTGGGAATGAGGATACTAAGTTTGGTATTAAACCGGAAGAAATTTTGGATTTTGCCAGAATTGTTAGCAGATATGACAATATCAGGCTAAGAGGTTTGATGACTGTTGCTCCCTTTGATGAGGAACCTGAGAATATTAGACCTTTAATGAAACTGATGCATCAAAAATTTAATGAGTTGAAATCAATGAATCTGAAGAACAGCTTGATTGACACTTTATCTATGGGTATGTCCAATGATTTCAAGATAGCATTGGAAGAAGGAGCCACTATGATAAGGGTCGGATCATTGATTTTCGGAGAGAGATCTTAAGGAGGTTATTATGTTTAAAAAATTTAAAGATATTATTGGTTTATCTGACCTTGAGGATGAATATGAAGAGGATCAGACTGTTGTTGAAGTAAAGAAAGAAGAATATAAAAAGAAAGAAAATGGAATAAGCCTGAAGAGCAAGCCACCAAAAGCAAAAGAATCTATCAACGTCTCTGATAATGCAGACTTGTTTATCATCAGCCCAAGAAGATACGAGGATTGTGCTGGCGTAATTGATGAGTTGAAAAGAAAAAAAACCATTGTGTTGAATCTTGAAGACCTTGATTTGGAGTTAAAGAAACAGATTTTCGAGTTTGTGAAAGGCGGTGTTTATTCACTTGAGGCAAATATTCAGAAAGTCTCAGTGGATATTTTTGTAATTGCACCCTATAATGTTGAAATAAGCGGAAAGCTTAAATACAATTCCGACAAAAATAGATTTACATGGGAGTAGAATCATGACAATAATCAAAACATCAATCTATCGGTTATTCAGCCTAATAGAGCTGCTGATACTAGCCAGGATCATCATGTCTTACATACCAAGCCTTAGAACATCTAAGTTTTATGATGTAATCTTTCAATTGACTGAGCCTATACTTTACCCACTAAGAGAGCTTTTATTTAAGATTGGACTGAACAAAGGCATGATTGATTTTTCTCCAATTGCTGCATTTTTATTGTTGAGTATTATTAGAAATCTTATTATTTCTATACTTTAATGATTAAGAACATTTACAGCTACATAGACAGCTTGAAAGATGATGATCGGTTTATCGCCAGACGTATTTTAGACCTTCAATCTGTTGTAAAGGTAAGTGAGAAATACAAAAGCACTGATTTCCTAACATTCAGTGAGGTTACGATTGCCAGATCAGTACTTAATTTTTTTAAAGATATCAAATATGAAGAGACTGGTCTGTCAATAAACGCGGAAAGAAAAATTTTCATTATCTCTTCGTTAGATATTGATTTAACAGCGACTTTGACTGAAATCATCTCAATGATTAAAATCAGTCATTTACCCACCACCATCATACATAGAGATGTCTTGGGCAGCCTTTTATCTCTGGGCATCAACAGAAGCAAGGTTGGAGACATTTTTTTTGTTGGACGGGACGCCTACATAATTATAAAGAAAGAGTTAGAAACCTTTTTATTGGAAAATTTTAATCAGATTGGCAATCATAAGATTAAAGCCACACTGGATCATATTGAAAATGGATACGATCTGGATCACAACTATAAAAGTATTGAGTTGATAGTATCATCCTTGAGAATTGATAACATTGTATCATCAGTTGTGAATACATCCAGAAGCAAATCTCTTATGCTGGTCGATAAGGGAAGTGTTAAGCTCAATGGTGTTACGGATTTAAAGAAAAACCAAATGATTGTTGAAAATGATGTATTTTCTATAAAAGGCATAGGAAAATTTAAGTTTGCGGGTATAAAAGGTAGCACAAAAAAGGGTAATCTTATTTTGCAGCTTAAAGAATACATCTGAGAGGAGCAGAGATGATAATAGGAATAATCGGAGCGATGGACGAAGAAATACTTTTATTGAAAAATCGTCTTACAAATCTGGAAGTATTAGATGATAAGGTTTTTGAATTGTACAGGGGACAATATAAGAATAAAGAAGTTGTTTTGGTTAAGTCAGGTATAGGTAAGGTAAATGCAGCTATTGCAGCAAGTGTATTGGTCAATAATCTGAACGTATCAACCATAATCAATACCGGCATTGCCGGTTCCATCAAACAGGCAGTTGGGCTAGGTGATGTTGTAATCTCATCTGATACCCAGCAGTATGATTTTGATGTGACAGCCTTTGGTTATAAGTTGGGAACCATACCAAGATTAAAAACATCTGTTTTTAAAGCAGATTCACACTTGATTGATTTGTGCAAAAAATCTATTGATAGCAAGATAAAGCATCACATCGGTAGAATCGTATCTGGAGATAGATTTGTCAGTTCAGATGAGTTCAAACAACAACTAGGCTTGGAGTTTGATGCCTATTGCGTTGATATGGAGAGTGCCTCTATAGGGCATGTTTGCTATTTGTATAGTATTCCATATGTTGCCATTAGATGTATATCTGACAATGCTGATGAGACTTCCTTGATCAGTAATCAGGATTTTGAGACATACACTGCTGAAATTAGTGCTGCTATAACTTTGAATGTTATAGAAATGATATAGACATGGAGGTGCTATGCATATTCTAATTGTTTTAATACTGGTTGCTATTGATCAAATCACAAAAATTATGGCCCAGCAGATATTGATGTTTTCTGAGCCAATTATATTGATAAACAATTTTCTACAGCTCAATTATGTAGAGAATAGAGGGGCAGCATTTGGAATACTCCAAGACCAGCGGATTTTTTTTGTTGTTATGACAATAGCAGTACTTGGTTCAATTGTTTATTATAGACACAAGAACAATAAGCTTACCAAATTGAGTCGAGTCATCTTCGATTTCATTATAGCTGGTGCGATAGGCAATCTGATTGACAGAATAAGGCTGACATATGTCATAGATTTTATTGATGTTAACTTTTGGGGTTTTTATGATTTTCCAGTATTTAATTTTGCTGATATTTTTTTAGTTTGTGCGACGATATTGCTATCCTTGATGATCCTATTAGATAAACATGAGTTGGGATGATGTGATGAATCAGGAAGCAATTAAAGAAACGTTGATTGTTGAAGATGACGGTACTAGGTTGGACTTGTTTTTAAGTGAATATTATGAGAGTATGTCAAGAACATATCTCCAAAAGCTTATTAAAGAAGAATGTATCTATGTAAATGGAACCATCAAAAAAAAGAACTATATACTGGAGACAGGAGATATAATTGAGATTAATCTTCCCAAGCCTCAGCTATTGAAGATAGAAGCTGAAGATTTAGATATTGAAATTGTCTATGAAGATGAATCTCTAGCGGTAGTCAACAAACCACGGGGAATGGTAGTTCATCCGGCGCCGGGAAATTACACCGGAACAATGGTCAATGCACTACTCAACAGACTAGACACATTATCAAGTATCAATGGCGTAATACGTCCTGGAATTGTTCACAGACTAGATAAAGATACAACTGGATTGTTAGTGGTTGCAAAGAACAACATAACACATCAGTCACTGAGCTCGCAGATTAAAGAGTACAAAGCCGAGAGGTTTTACATAGCTTTAGTCCATGGACACGTGAAAGATAATCATGGCATCATAGATTTGCCTATAGGTAGAGATGAAAAAGACAGAAAAAAAATGGCCGTTACAGAAAAGAATTCCAAGCATGCCATCACCAAATATGAAGTGGTCAATCATTATCACAAATATACACTTTTAAAACTTCAGCTTGAAACAGGAAGGACACACCAAATCAGGGTTCACCTTAGCTACCTGGGTTATCCTATTGTGGGAGACATGCTTTATGGTCGGAAGGATAATCAATTCAGCTTTCATGGACAACTGCTGCACGCAAAGCGCTTAACCTTTATCCATCCATTTAAGAAGGTTAAAATGGATTTTGATAGTGACCTGCCGGCTGATTTTCAAAAAATACTAAAAATATTGGAGAATGAGTGAGATGAAAACAAAAGCATTGATTATGGACGAAAAGTCAATCACCAGAGCTTTGACTAGAATTGCACATGAAATAATCGAAAAAAACAAAGGTGTAGATGGATTGGTCATCATTGGTATCAGGTCGAGAGGTGTTCCATTAGCAAAAAGGATTGTAAGCAGCATAAAGGAAATAGAAGAACAGGATGTTCCTTATTTCAGTCTGGACATATCGCCTTACAGAGATGATATAAGCTCAGATAATCTGACACCAAAACCTGACAGTGAATTTGATGTGGAAGGTAAAATCATCATTCTGGTCGATGATGTCTTATTTACAGGAAGAACCGTCAGGGCTGCATTGGATGCAATAATAGATCTCGGCAGACCCAATAAGATCGAACTGGCTGTATTGATAGACCGTGGACATAGAGAGCTGCCTATTAGAGCTGATTTTGTAGGCAAGAACGTTCCTACATCAAAGAGTGAAAGAGTCACAGTAAATATTGAAGAAATCGATGGCATCAATCAGGTGCTGATCCAGGAATAGCAAATCATTAACTCAAATCCGGTTTTTTAGGTTCGATGATAAGAGAAAAGTTTTCATTGAATATGACTAAACCGGGCTTTGCATTTTTTGGCTTCCTCAAGTTCTGTTTTAGGGTGTAGTCTACCTCAACTTTTTCAGATCCTCTATTTCTGCTGTAGTAAGCCGCATAAGCTGCTGCTTCTTCAAGAACTGCATCAGGGACTTCTTGGTTGTCGGAACGAATGATTACATGTGACCCTGGAACACCTTTTGCGTGGAGCCAAATATCATTCTTCGTAGCAATCACAAATGTCAAAAAATCATTTTGTTCGTTATTTTTGCCAATGAAAATTTCAAAACCATCCTTGGTGACGACTTGCAATGGTTTGCTTTTTTCCGGTTTCTTCTTTTGTGTTGATTTCTTGATATAGCCTGATTTGAATAATTCTTCTTTTATTTCGTCCACAACAGTTAATTCAACGGCTTCTTCTAATGAAAACAATACATTTCCCAGATAGACAAGGCTTTCCTGAGTTACCTTCAGTTGTTTTTTTAGGAATTTCTCGGCACTTTTTAGTTTATTATATTTCTTATAGTATTTCTGAGCATTTTTTGATGGATTTAGACTGGGATCCAGCTCGATTTTAATCTCTTCATTCGTTGTGTAATCAAACGCGATTAATTCAGTATCTTTAGTTGAGATTTTATGCATATTGGCTAGAATCAAATCACCAAAAAGCTTATACTTTTCCCTGATTTCAGAATTGATCAGTTCAATTTTCAAATAGCCAAGCTTCTTCTCGTATTTATCAATCAATGATGAAACCTTTTTTCGCAAATCAGCCGTTTTTTGTTTATAGCTGATGAATTTGGATTTCTCAAGATAGAAAAGATCCAATATCTCATTGATGCTCTTATAGCTAATCTGCTCCAGATAGGACAAATGCTCTAATTTGAAACAATAAAAATCCATGTACTCTTTCGATTTTTGATCAATAAAAATCATTGGTTCGAAGTTATGCTGTGACATGGATGATTTTAGAGCCATCAGGGTTTCTATTAGCTTGGACACTTTATTATCATTCAAGGCTCCAATCGAATCAGAGTCGTCTATCCCAGATAGAAAACATATTTCTCGGCTTAACAGAGGACTGACTCCATAAAAAGATCCTAATAGAAACTTACCGGTTCGTAACCCCTGATTGGAAGTATTCAATAGCAGTCTGATTTGACTCTCGTCCACATTCAGCAGATTATATTTTTTATCAAAATTAGGCATTCTGTATTTGATGCCGGGATATACTTGTCTCTTGCTACTGATACTTAAGCTGATTCTTTTAATACATTCCAGTACCATGTTCTTTTCATCTGTAAGGATTATATTACTGTGCTTACCCATAATTTCAATATAAATCCTTCTGGTTGTATCGGACTTAAGTTCGTTTTTTGAAGCCACTTCAAGCATGATAACTCTATCCATATTGATTTGCTTTATTTTTTTTATTATCCCACCGGTTAAATGTTTTCTTAGGAACATGCAAAAGGAGGGTGGAGATGTTGGATTCACGTATTTTCCAACAGTTATATTGATTCTAGGATATGTACTGTTTGCGGACAGCAGCAACTGCAGATTTTTACTGGAAGATCTGAGATTCAAGATAATCTCATCCTTTTCTGGCTGATATATTTTATCTATTTTACTATCTATTATCGTATTGTTCAGTTCATACACTAGGTTTCTGACGACAAATCCATCTAAAGACATTTTATTCTCCTATATTTTATATTCAATTCCTTAATGATACGTTGATAATTGCATTTGATAGTGTTAATATATAGTATAAATAATTTTGAGGGAGGAATCAATGAGCTTTGTTAGCAGCATGACAGGTTTTGGCAAGGGCGAAAGCAGCAATGAAGACATCAGATTTACTGTTGAAATAAAGACAATCAACAATAGGTATAATGATATTAACATAAAAATACCAAAATTTATACGGGGTTTTGAAGAGAATATCAGAAAAATAGCTAAAAACAAGATCAGCAGAGGAAGAATTGATATCTTTGTATCTTATGAGGTTTTAGCAGGAAGCGATACACAAATAAAAGTAAATGAACCAATTGCAATAGCCTATAAAAAAGCCATAGATGAGTTATCCAGCCTGTTAGGGCTCACAGGAGAGCCTGATCTGGATACCTTGCTCAAAATGCAGGATATACTGGAGATTCAAAAGACAGAAGGCGATAGCGATAAGAATTGGATCACCCTTGAACAAGCCTTAAGCCAAGCCATGGATGAGTTGACATCTATGAGAAGAATAGAGGGAGAGGCCCTGACAAAGGATATTCTTAACAGTGTAAATCAGGTTGAAATTCTTATTGAAGAGATTTATGCGTCAGCTCAAACTGTTGTGGAGGAGTATAAGGAAAAACTTGAAAAAAGAGTCTCTGAACTAATAGGAAATAAATATAATCTTGATTGTACTTGATTTTGAACCTATGGTGTTTGATTCACGATTAATCTCCTGTAGAATGAAATCCAGTTTACGACC
>CAKMKB010000099.1:0-10823 GCA_927435965.1 uncultured Clostridia bacterium | reverse complement strand
TTCGAACACAAAAGTTTTAGAATGTATTAAAATTGAATACATCTTATCAAGAGAGATAGAGGGACAGGCCCTGTGAAATCTCAGCAACCTGCGAAAGCAAGGTGCTAAATCCTGCAGATTATATCTGAAAGATAAGTTTTTGTTGATTTCAAACTTCTCTTTCGAGAAGTTTTTTTATTGATCAAAACATAACTATGGAGGCATCATATGGCTTTAGCGGTATTGAAATTTGGCGGTTCATCTTTATCAACAACACAAAAGAGAGAATACGTCTATGACAAAATTATCAGTTACAAAAAAAGATACGAAGATTTGATTATTGTCGTATCAGCTCAGGGCAGAGAGGGAGACCCTTATGCCACAGATACGCTTATCAATCTGATTGAGAGCCAATCTAGGGAATCTAATAAAAGGGAAATTGATATGATTTATTCTTGTGGTGAGATCATTACCGCCTCTATCGTAGCGTCGGGATTATGCGAAAAAGGCTATCCTTCAATCAGCATGACTGGATGGCAGGCTGGTATAATGACAGACTCCAACCATTTTGACGCTAATATATTAAATATCAACACTAAAACTATCAGGAAACATCTAAGCTCAGGAAAGGTCATTGTAGTTGCCGGCTCTCAAGGGTTGACGCTCAATGGTGATATCACCACTCTAGGGAGAGGTGGAAGTGATACAACAGCTGTCTCGTTGGGAAGTGTTTTAAAAGCAGAATCTACAATTATTTATACTGATGTTGAAGGAATCATGACTGCTGATCCAAAATTGATTGATACAGCAATAGTCATTAAAAATGCTGATTTTCAATTTTGTAACGCATATTCTGAATATGGTGCAAAGGTTATTCACAATAAAGCGACCAGAATAGCACATAGAATGAAATGCAACAATCTATATATCAGATCCACATTCCTGGACAGCCAGGGCACGAAAATCACAAATCACAAAGAAAAAGTTTTTGGGGTAGCTTGTGATGTCAATTCGAGAGATGTTGTTATTGTTCATAACCATCCTGTTAAATCCTATGAGCATAAGATAGCATCAATCATAAAAAGGCATGAAGCGGTTGATATAAGAATGTTGAAAAATTTGGTCCGATTCAATTTGCCTGAGGAAAACTTCACCTTCTCCGTGAAAGAAATACATAATGAGATTTTGGTAGACTTTTGAAAAACGCCCACTCCATTAATGGAGTGGGCGTTGAAAATATAACTGGGTTAGTCGATAGCGCAGAACATGATACCGCCACATCCAGGACCGGAATGGGTACCGACGACACTGCCGATTTGCGCTTGAATTACTTCCTTTACTTTAAAGTTTTCGAGTAGTGTGTTTTTTATTCTGTCTCCGAATTCAAAATCATTTGAATTGACGACAAAAACGGTTTTATTAGACAAATCATATCCGCCTTCTTTGATCCAATCCATGATCCATTTGACGGCCTTAGTTTTTCCTCTTGCTTTATGTATCGTTTCGACCACACCGTCCTCAATCTTTATAATTGGCTTAAGATTTAAAAGACTCCCTGCAGCACCCTGTGTTTTGGACAATCTGCCACCTTTTACCAAATACTTAAGCGTATCAATCATGATAACGGATTTCATATTTTCAGACATTAATTGAATCCTTTTCATTATATCTTCCACAGAAGCACCGGTTTGAATCATTTTGGAAGCCTCCATCAGCATCAGACCAGTCATGGCATTCACGCCTCTAGAGTCAAAGACATGAATCTTGTTAGATCCAATAGTATCTTTGGCTATTGTGGCTGCAGAAAATGTTCCGCTTAGCTCTTTAGCAAGAAAAATGCCTAATACCTCATGCCCATCATCAAGCAATTTCTGGAAAACCTCTACAAATTCACCTGGGTTTACCTGAGAGGTTGTGGGCAGTTCTTTTGCCGTTACCAGCTTTTCATAGAACTCTTCAGGCTTGAGCTCAATACCATCTAGATAAGATCTTTCTGGAAAATTAACACTTAGGGGAACAACCTTAACGCCTAGTTTATCGACCAGTTCCTTTGGTAAATCACTGGTGCTGTCAGTTACTAATTTTATTGACATAATAATCCTCCACTTAATTTTTGTTTGATTTAGAATTTATATTTTTGTTTGAAATAACTATCGACATTAAATAGTGCTTTTATTAAAACCTCTTCTTGCTCAGGCTTCAGGTCAGTCAATGTATGATCGACCATCTCCTGATGGAACAGTTCGTGTTCTGCGTACGCCTTTTCACCCTTTTCAGTTAAGGTTATTACGACCTGGCGCTTGTCTTCGGGTGATCGATATCGCTTTACATACCCTTTTTTGACAAGGTTGTCTATTCCTATAGTGAGGGTTCCAGAGGTTATTTTCAAATCCTTGGCAGTTTCAGACATAGTACGCTCAGTACGGCTGCCTATATTTTCTATAATATGAAACTCAGTCATGGTCAAGTCTTTAAAAGCATGTCTGCATAAATACTTCTCTTCGATTTTGAGGATGTCATTGAACAGCTTCACTAGGATTCTGTTTAGAGACTCACGGTTATTATTCATCTTACCACCTAAAAATACTTTGATAGTCAAAGCTTTGATATTCAAAGTATATACATTTTGATTTTGGTTGTCAACGAACTGCCATTTTATTAATGAAATCTTAATAATTATCTAATAGATATCAAATGATGATATTCTACAATAGCATTATCAAATGAATTATAGTGCTTTCACATATAATTAATAAAAGGAGGAAATGAAATGCCACAAGTAATTGGATTTATATTGGCCATAATGTTTTTTGGGATAGCCATTAAAATAAGCTTTTTTGTACTTAGAGTGATCTTCGGAATATTGGGTCTCGTTATCATGATGACTGTCTTTCCGGTTATCATGTTACCATTCTTAGCACTTGTCAGCCTGTTCAGCTTTCTGATTGTGCCACTCATCATCATTGGTGGAATCGTTCTGGTACTGAAGTTGATTTTTTAGGAGACTTAGAAGAAAACGTACAAAATTTATCCACCTGCCAACAGATTGCAAAATTCTATCCCTTCCCATCGCCTGATAAACAGGCGATTTTTTTGATTTAGGAATATGGCACAATTATTGCTATAATGTAAAATAAGATAAATAAATAGATCAAAGGAGTGATTTTGTGACAGGAAACGATATGCTAGCAAAAATTATTGATTCTAACAACACGACAGTCGGAGGTGGTGCATCATCTGCTTTGGTAGGTGCCATGGCCG
This sequence comes from uncultured Clostridia bacterium, assembly GCA_927435965.1. Taxonomy (GTDB): domain Bacteria; phylum Bacillota; class Clostridia; order Tissierellales; family Dethiosulfatibacteraceae; genus 38-11. The sequence goes on along the minus strand of CAKMKB010000099.1, from coordinate 7,583 downwards.
CGGGGATGATTGCTATGGTGTCAAAATTGTCGGTTAAAAAAAATTATGGCATTTCAGGAGAGGAACACATTGTAATAGCTGCTGAATTGGATCAATTAGCTAAGAAGCTATTGGATGGTAGCAAGAGAGATGAAGAGGCTTTTGTAGAACTTATGAGTGCTTATAGAATGCCAAAAAGCAATGATGAGGAGAAGAGAATCAGGACAGAAGCGATCCATTATGGAAGTGTTTTTGCTTCAAATGTTCCAAAAGAAAATGGATATATGAGCCTGAGAGTATATGAGCTGGGACAGGCGATATTAGGCAATTCAAATCCCAATGCAGAGTCTGATCTCTTAATAGCTTTGGAGCTGGCCAAGACAGGCATTTTTGGATGCGCTTTGAATATCAGGGCAAATTTCTCAGGCATCAGCGATGAAGAAACCATAAAGGACTTGGAAAAAGACCTTGAAACATTAGAAAAATACGGAGGTAAAAAATAATGAAAAGGCTTTTGGCAGAGGTTAATATCAGCGAGGGTACAGATCATGAACTGATCAATCAAGTGAGGACAGCATTAGCAAAGAATGAAGTGGAAATAATTGATGTAGATTCAGAGCCCAATCACAACAGAACTGTTTTTACTTACATAGGCTCTCCGGAAGCGGTGTTGCAGGGAACAAAGGACCTGGCAGCAAAGGCTGTAGAGCTTATCGATATGACCAAGCACACTGGCAGCCATCCCAGAATGGGAGCGATTGACGTGGTTCCATTTATCCCGGTTAAAGATATGACTACTGAAGAAACTGTTGAAATCGCAAAAGAATTTGGACGATTCCTGGGAAGTCTTGGTGTGCCCGTATATTACTATGAAGACGCAGCAACTCGACCGGAACGAATTAATCTTGTCAAAATAAGAAAAGGTCAATATGAGGCGTTGCCGGAAAAAATGAAGAATGAGGAATGGCGCCCTGATGAAGGACCTTTTGAGTTTGTGCCAAAAAGTGGCGCAACTGTTACGGGTGTAAGATTCCCATTGGTAGCCTTCAATGTCAACCTGAGAACAGATGACATCGAGTTAGGCAAGAAAATAGTGAAGGCAGTACGTGGGGCCACAGGTGGTTATCAATATGTCAGGGCTATTGCATTGCCAATCGAGGAGTCGAAAATGATTCAAATCTCCATGAACTTGACCAATTATTCAAAAACACCTATACATCGGGTTTTTGAAACTGTCAAATCAGAAGCCATGAGTTATGGTATTCAGGTTGCAGGAACAGAACTCGTGGGTCCTGTTCCGATAGATGCCTTAAAGGACGTGTTGGATCATTATCTGCAAGCCCATCATTTTTCAATGGAACAAATTTACATATAGTTTAAGGTTAATTTATAACCACAAGTCTTTATCTTTTGTGATGTCAAGCTTCTTGACTCGGTAGATTAGGCTTTGCCTTATAATGCCCAGATAAGCTGAGGTTCTGGTGAAATTCCAGTTAAAACGGTTGAGGGCCTCTACAATTATTTTTCTTTCCGCTTCATTGAGTGTTTCTGGCAAGGATCCTGTATTTTTGCGCGTTCTGTTTTCTTCCTTCACCAGCTTACTCTTCAGGTAATTTGGCAAATGGGAGCTATTGAGTTCGGATTCGCTGGCCTCAGTATTGATTACAAGGTTTTCGATAACATGCTCGAGCTCTCTGACATTACCCGGCCAGAGATAATCGTAGAGTAGCTCTCTCAGGTCGTTTGCATATCCCTTAATGCTTTTATCAAGAATCTCATTGTACTTGTTGATGAAGAAGTTTGTTAGAAAGGCTATATCCATAGGGCGCTCACGCAAAGGTGGTATGAATAGGCATAATCTGGAGATCCTGAAATACAGATCCTGGCGCAGTCTTCCTTCGCTGAGGAGTGTTTCGGGGTCTTCGTTTATTGCGCATATAATTCTGCATTCTACATCCTTGTTTTTTAATCCTCCGACTTTTCTGAACTTTTTCTCCTGAAATACCCTGAGGAGCTTGGTTTGCATGTAGATTGGCAATGAATTAAGCTCATCCAGAAACAGGGTTCCTTTCCCCACTTCCTCCAGGTAGCCATCCTGATCGATAGAGCCTGTAAATGATCCTTTTGTTGTTCCAAAGAGTGTGCTCTCCAAAAGATTTTCGGGCAGAGCTGCGCAGTTAACTGCAAAAAACTTTTCTTTATTATGCTTGCTCATGTTATGGATGCTTTGAGCGAACATTTCCTTGCCCACACCTGTTTCGCCTATAATCAATAAATTACCATCAATCAAAGACATTCTTTCTGCTTCTTTTATGGTATTGGTCATGGCAGGGCTGTTTCCCTTTATATCGTCAAATGTGTAAAAGGTGCCGTTATTGAATGTTTTAGAGACGGCTTTGTTTTTTAGCTTTCGCTTTAATTCAAGGGTCTCTGAGAGAAGCTCCAGCAGCTTCGATTCGTTTTTGCTGACAGAAAAGACCGATAGTGTCTGGTTGTCATGTATAACTGGATAAGTAGAATAAGACAGATATTTCTCTGATTGCCCATTTTTGACATGGGATTTATATTCATTGATGATAGGCTTCTGGCTTTTGAAAACCTGCCGATGTTCAGACATTTCCGGCGCCTCGTATTGATACACATCCCACAGATATTTTCCCATACAGTTCTCTCTTGCCAGTCCCTCAAGCTTTTCCTGAGCTGGGTTGTAGAGAATGATCCTTCCATTCTTGTCACTCATCATCAGTCCATCATCCAGCTTGTCGAAGATGGCCTCATAACAATATACTTTTTCTTCAATACGCCTAAGATAATCTACATCTTGAAGCTCAATGATTTGATACTTCTTTTTTGATAGTACAACAAAATATCTATGAATATTATAGGTGTGATTTCCTTGATTCAATACTTCGCTTGAACCAATAATTTCTAAAAGATTGACTGATCTGTTGATTTGATCAGCTCGATGGTTAGTGTATATGACCTTTTCTCCTTCAAGTATTATGATAGGACAACTTAACTTATCAAACAATTTGAGCATGCTATCACCTCCATTTAAGGCATTATATCACGTTGAAATAAAAGCTGACAAGAAGAATAGTATAAAATTTATACACCAGATAATAATGGGAAGTGTTGTATATCAGTATTTAGTTAATACAATAGTATAAAATTTGTACAATAACGAACTAAATATAGAAATACGCTTTCCGGAACCCTTGAAATAGCATGATTTGAATATGTGAACTATTGGCACGCTTATTGCTTTGTATAGTATTAAATACTATGGAACTTAAAAATAGGAGGATTAAAATGAGTAATGCTGAAGTTTTATATGAAGTCAAAGCCCAAAGAGGCGACACACTTAGATGCAAGGGATGGAAACAGGAGTCACTGTTAAGGATGCTGGAAAACAACATGGAGAATGCAGAAATTCCGGAGCTGTTGGTTATCTATGGTGGTAATGGCAAATGCGCCAGAAACTGGGAATCATATCATGCAATCGTAAAGGCACTTAAAGAGCTCGAAAACAATGAGACGCTTGTCATACAATCGGGTATGCCTGTAGCGGTGTTCAGAACCCAGAGATTGGCACCGAGAGTTGTTATGGCAACCACCAATATCATGAAGGCAACCTGGGAGACTTTCTACGATCTACAGGATAAGAACCTGACCATATTTGCTCAATACACTGCAGCACCATGGGAATATATCGGTACACAAGGCGTAATACAGGGAACATTTGAAACACTTTCAGCCATCGCCATGAAAAAGTTTGATAACGACCTGACCGGCAGGATCTATCTGACGGCTGGAGCAGGCGGTATGGGAGGCAATCAGAGCTGGGCCATGAAGATGCATGGCGGTGTTGCTATAATAGTGGATGCAGACGAGAGAATAATTGACAGGAGAATAGAGAAAAACTATCTTGACCAGAAGGTTTACTCTCTGGATGAGGCTATTGATATCGCAAAAAAAGCAGTAGCGGAGAAAAGACCTACCTCTGTAGCGGTGGTTGGCAATGCGGCGGATGTCTTTGAAGAAGCTTATATCAAAGGATTTATGCCTGATATAATCAGTGAGATGTGCCCTTGTCATGATCCGATATCCTATATCCCTTCAGGTTATACCGGCGAGGAAGCAGATGATTACAGAGCAAGAAACAGACAGGCATACTTAAAGGATGCCAGAGAGACAATGAAAAGACAGCTGACTGTCATGAACAAATTCTACAAAAAAGGCGTTGAGGTATTCGAATATGGTACCAGCATCAGAAAAGAGTGTAGGGATGCTGGAATGCCTGAAGCTGAAGCCATGACGATTCCTGGTTTTGTTTCGGAATACATTAGACCGCTATTCTGTGAGGGAAGAGGACCATTCAGATGGATCTGCATGTCAGGAGATCCGGAAGACCTCAGAAAGACAGATGATCTTGCCCTTGAAATATGCAAGGGAGACCCATTGGTTGAGAGATGGATCAATCTGGCAAGACGAAATCTGCCGATAGAAGGACTTCCAGCAAGAATCTGCTATATGGGATTTGGGCAGCGAAGGAAATTCGGGCTTGCAATCAATGAAATGGTAAGAAATGGCGAACTGAAGGGTCCTGTTGCCTTCTCGAGAGACAACCTGGATTCTGGATCCATAGTCAACCCCACATTTGAGTCTGAAAACATGAAGGATGGTGGAGATCTGATTTCAGACTGGCCATACTTAAATGCTTTGTTGAACTGCGCAGCCGGCTGCGACCTCATTGCAATTCAGGCAAACTATTCTATGGGTGAGGCAGTCCATACGGGAGTAACAATGATAGCTGACGGAACAGAGGAAGCTGATTTGAGACTTGATTCTGCACTGACGGTAGATTCGGGTATTGGTGTTGTGAGACATGCCCAGGCAGGTTATGAAACCGCCAAAGATGTAGCAAACGGAAAAGGAAAGCTGACTGATGAATCCATCAAAGTGCCATTATGGTGGCAACCTGCTGAATTTGTGACGTTTGGACCAAAGGGAAGAGCAGTCAGATAATAGAAACAGGGAGGTACGAATGGACCCGATAGTATATTTAGATGGCAATAGCCTGACCCTTGAAGAAGTGGTCAGGGTATCTAGAAAAGGAATAAAAGTCGAGCTGACTGAAGATGGAAAAAGAAAAATCATTGAATCGAGAAATCTTGTGGAAAAATTTGTTGCTCAAGGCAGAGCGATTTATGGCATCAACACAGGCTTTGGAAAATTCAGTGATGTGAGCATTTCAAATGACCAGTTAGAGGAGCTCCAGAGAAATCTGATAGTTGCAGACGCAGTCGGTATCGGAAGTAACTTTGACACGGAGATTGTAAGAGCCATGATTCTGCTAAGAGCCAACGCACTGGTAAAGGGCTTTTCAGGTATCAGACTTGAAGTGGTTCAGACGTTGATTGATATGCTCAACAAAGGTGTCCATCCTCAAATCAGAGAAAAAGGATCTGTGGGATCCAGTGGTGATCTATGTCCGCTGGCCCATATGGTGCTTCCTATGATCGGACTAGGGGAGGCTGAATACAAGGGTGAAGCGATGGAAGGTCGGGAGGCTATGGAAAGGGCAGGCATACCCATAGTCACACTGCAGGCTAAGGAAGGACTCGCTCTGATCAATGGCACTTGTGCAATGATGGCTGTAGGGAGTCTGGCAGTTTATGATTCCATTGTCATCACCAAAACGGCGGATGTGATTGCTACAATGACCATTGAAGCCCTTGAGGGCATAACAGATGCCTTTGATGAACGTATCCATCTTGCTAGGCCTCACAAGGGACAGATAGAATGCGCGAAAAATCTCCTGAAGCTTTGCCAGAACAGCAAGCTTACAACCAGACAAGGTGAAAAGAGGATGCAGGACGCCTATTCTCTCAGGTGCACGCCACAGATTCATGGTGCAAGCAGACTGGCCTTGGATTATGTCAGACAGGTTATAGAGACAGAAATAAACTCAGCCACTGATAACCCGCTGATTTTCACAGATACGGAAGAGGCTTATTCAGGGGGCAATTTCCATGGACAGCCCGTAGCTATCGCTATGGATACTTTGGGAATCGCTATGGCTGAGTATGCCAACATTTCCGAAAGACGCATAGAAAGATTGGTCAATCCATCACTGAGCGGGTTACCGGGATTTCTGGTCAAGGAGGGCGGAATCAATTGCGGTTTTATGGTCCCACAATATGCCGCTGCATCATTGGTATCTGAAAACAAAGTGCTGGCACATCCCGCCAGTGTTGATTCCATACCCACATCAGCCAATCAGGAAGACCATGTCAGTATGGGAACAATTGCAGCCAGAAAAGCACGGGTAATCATAGGGCATGCCCAATCTGTGTTGGGTATTGAGTTGCTCTGTGCAGCTCAAGCTGTGGATTTCAAGGATGCTGATTTATTGGGAAAAGGGTCTAAGGAGGCTTATGGACAACTGAGACAGAGGGTCACCTTTATGGAGTCGGATAGACTGATTTACAAGGATATGGACATTGCCACAGAATTGATAGCCTCAGGCGGGCTGTTGGAGGCTATTGAAGATGTTGTTGGGTCACTTTACTGATATAAGTATCAACAGGGTTCTTGGGTTCATAGATCTGAAAAGGAGGTTTAGGCCAAATGAATAATGGATTGCTCAAGCCGGATTTGGTAATAGAGAATTGCACCCAGTTACTGACAGTATCAGAAAACAGTTCAGACCTAGTGGGCTTGATACGGAATGGATATATAGCCATTAAAGGCGAAAAAATAATATTTATTGGAAACAAAGAAGCCTACGAACAGCAAATCGATAGCCGGGATTGCAAGGTTATTGATGGCTCCAATAAGGTTGTCCTTCCTGGATTTGTAGATTGCCACACCCATCTTGTATTTGGAAAATCTAGGGTTGAAGAGTACGCTGCAGGGTTGATTTCTGGGAGATTGGAGAAGTTTAGAGCCGGTGGAATCAAAACAGGCATGGAAGCATCTATCGACATGACTAGGTCGGAAACGGAAGAGTCGCTATATCTGGAAAGCCATAACAAAATCGATAGAATGATTAGAAATGGCACAACCACTCTTGAAATCAAGAGTGGTTATGGACTTGATAGAGAAACAGAACTGAAACAGCTTAGGGTTATATCAAAGCTGAAACAAAATTGCAAAGCTGACATTTCAGCCACATTCCTGGGTGCCCATGGTTGGCCAAGAGAAATGTCAAAAGACAGATACATTGATTTTTTAATCAATGAAATGATTCCTATGGTTGCCGAAGAAAAGTTGGCAGATGCCTGCGACATATGGGTGGATGAGGGCTACTACACAGCCAGAGATGCTGAACGTGTTCTTAGAGCCGGTATGGATTATAAGCTTGAGGCCAAGATACACACAGATTGCTATTCCTATATTGGAGGATCAGACCTAGCTGCTGAAATGAAAATGATGTCAGGTGACCACTTGAACTATACACCGGAATCCTCAATAAAGAAGATGATAGATGCCAAGGTTGTTGGTGTGTTTTTACCGGGTACGGATTTCTCTGTCAGTCATCCCTTGCCTTTCAACCCAAGACCCATGCTGGATGCGGGTATGCAGATAGCCCTAGCAAC
>CAKMKB010000098.1:0-29561 GCA_927435965.1 uncultured Clostridia bacterium | reverse complement strand
TCTATTATCAGAATAATTAAGGAGAAAAGATTTGGAAAATGGAGCGTATCTGATCAGCACAGTTTTGACTTTAATGGTGGTATCCTATGTGGGGATCAACTCTAGCAAGAAAATAAAGAATTCAAAGGATTTTTCTATTGGCGGTAGAAACTTCTCAAGCTCAAAAGTAGCTGCCAGCATCATTGGAACTCTAGTAGGCGGTGCATCCACCATAGGAACAGCACAAGCGGCATTTGTCAGCGGTGCCAATGGTATGTGGTTTACACTGGGAGCCAGTCTAGGTTGCTTGTTTCTGGGATTGTTTCTGGCTAAGCCGTTAAGAGAAGCCAATATATACACCATTCCCGAATATATGATCAAATATTATGGTAACACAGCCAGAACAGCATCCAGCATTATTTCTTCAATCGCCATAGTTGTTCATATTACTGGTCAGGTGCTTGCGGCTGTTGCCATATTCACAACCCTATTTCTTATCGGTGAGACCGTCGCGGTTTTTATTACAGTGATGCTTATAATTTCATATATTTTCTTCGGTGGGTTTCTTGGATCCAGTCTAGTGGGTTCAATCAAGACTGTTTTGCTATACATAACATTAACCATCAGTGCAGTTATCGTCTTAAAGGGATTTAACGGCTTTGGTGGTTTGGTTGCAACTTTCCCAAGAGATCCCTGGTTCAATCTATTTAGCGAAGGGGTCTCCACGGCGTTGGCTCAGGGATTTGCGCTTGTAATAGGCGTCTGTTCGACACAGACCTATCTCCAGTCTATATTCTCGGGACGGACGGCGCAGGAATCTCGCAGAGGGGCTTTCCTTTCAGCACTTCTTATACCACCTATAGGAATCATGTCGACTTTGATCGGATTGTTTATGCGTGCAAATTATCCTGAAATCATCTCCAAGCAGGCATTGCCGCTGTTTGTCATCAATTACTTGAATCCAACTATTGGCGGTGTTGTTATAGGTACATTGATTATTTCCGTTGTTGCAACAGGTGCGGGATTGACATTGGGGATAAGCACCATGTTCAGCAGAGACATTTACAAAACACTGATCAATAAAAATGCAACGGACAAACAAGAGCTTTTATCACTGAGATTATCGGTGTTGGGAGTCTTATTGCTGACAACCTTGCTGGTGCTGTTTAATCTGGATTCTCTGATACTGCAGTGGTCATTCCTATCCATGACGCTAAGAGGAACAGTAGTGTTTATGCCTCTGATCGCCATATTGGTGCTTAAGGATAAAACGCCGAGGAAGGCGGGGCTTATCTCAATGATAGTGGCACCTGTGGCGACGATTCTCTTAAGTGTATTAAAACTAACCACTATCGACCCTTTATACATAGGTATGGGTATCAGTACATTGATTATAGCAGGATACTATTTTATCAGCAAAATACAAAAATAGCTCTTTTTTCCCATTGATTACAGAATTATGATATAATTCCTTTATGAAGAGAAAGTTAATTATGGATTTTAATGATGATAAACTATATATGCTTTTAATTAATATACAGATGAATTAAATAAGAAATATATGAAATAATCGATCAGTCTTCAATCACTTTAGCTCAAATGGAATAAGGTGAGAATGCAAGGTTAGTCGTGCTTCTAATTTGATTCTACATATCCTTAAAGCCAATATAAAAAAGCACAATCCATATAAAATAGATACAATCTAGTACCTATATAATAAATAATATACTCAAGAAAGCTACTTTAATTATTGAGTGGGAATAGCTGGATAATTTCTGAGATGTAGTCATTGGAACAGCCGTAGAGTTTTAGATAGTTTTTTGATTCTACAATGATTCTATCAATCTGAACACGAGCACTAAAGGCCACTAAATTACTCAAAAATAATGAAACACGAACACGAATGCGGTTGGACAGACAATAATATTTGAAGGGACGAATTATCTGTCTAAATCTAAGATTCAGTGATTGGAACGCTTGTAGAGATTTAAGGTGTTTTTCTGGTTTTAGGGTGATTTTGATGGCTCGGGGGCAAAAAGAGAAAATAGTTCAATTGAATAAAGATGCTGAAAAACAACCATGAATACGAATTAGTAGAATATGGTTGTTTTTTATATGCTAAACATAAACGCTAAACATCATTATGGAAGAAGAATTTCGAAAGGATGAATGATCCTTATCATAAGTGATATTAATTACTTGCAATACATACTAATATGGTATAAAATAATATTACCAAATTAGTAATATTTTTTTGGAGGTATCGACATTAAGATAAAATACAGAAATAGCAAGGATAAAAAGATATGTACTGATTTATCATCTCCACCCTTTAAAGGGAGATAGAAAAGGACAGTTTGCAATTGACATAGGAAGGAAACTCGGCTGGCGTTTGATTATAATTCCTGAAGATGATGAAGGAAATGAATGGGATATTACCGATATAAATATGGTCTATGAATTAACTAATATTATATTGGTATGGGAGGTGTCAAAACACTATGAGTAGAATCGAATACAATGATATCGTTGCATATCATCCTGGATACTATGTCAAAGAGATGACTGAAGAACTAAATATTTCTCAAGATGAATTATCAAAGAGATTAGATACGACTTCAAAGCATTTGAGTGATTTTGTTAATGGAAAGGCTAAACTAACAGAAGAACTGGCCTTAAAACTATCAAGGGTTTTTGGAACAAGTATTGAGCTTTGGTTGAATCTAAACAACAGGTTTATTGAAAAAATCATCGAGATAGAAAAGCAAAGAACGAGCGACGAAGAATGTGAAATTGCTAGGAAGATAGATTATTCATTTTTTGTGAATCTTAGTATTCTTCCAGCGAAAAGAAATATATGCGATAAAGTTGATGAACTTCACAAATTTTTCAAAGTTGCTTCACTAAAAGTGCTAAGCAGAAAAGATTTTTTGGTGCAATATAAGACAGCTGTTGCTAATGTGAATGACGTGAATGTTATAAATGCTAATGCATGGGTGCAAACTGCGATAAATATCGGTGGGCAAATTGACACAAAACCATTCAATGAAGCTAAATTAAAAATGTGCATTAAAGAGATTCGCAACATGACCACACAAGTGCCAGATGAATTTTTTACGAGATTAAAAGACATTCTGAAAGAGTGCGGCGTTGCATTAGTTTATTTGCCACATCTCAAAAACTGTGGCATTAATGGCGCGGTTAAGTGGCTGAACAATGACAAAGTGCTATTGGCAATTAATAACAGAAGCAAATACGCGGATTACTTTTGGTTTGCATTATTCCATGAGCTGGGACATGTATTGCAGAAGAGAAAAAAACTACTGATTGTAAGTGAAAGTTCAGACCAAATGCATGATAAAAACGACTTGATGGATCGACTTGAGCATGAAGCTAATCAATACGCCCGAAGCACATTAATTGATGAATTAGCTTATGAAAAGTTTATGAAAGAAGAGCCTAAAAATGTTACCCAGATCTTAGAATTTTCAAAACGTTATAATATACATCCTGGTATAGTGGTGGGAAGACTGCAAAGAGATGGAGCAATTGGGTATAATCAACATAATGATTTAAGAGTAAAATATGATGCAAATTAACAGAGGTATTAGAAACACTAATCTCTCGTTTTTTCTTATAAGTTAGGCATGATGATACATCACATCTTTTCCAGAGTAAAAATTTATCTTAAATCAATGAATCCTACATTGTTTTTGAATAGATTTTAACTGGGATATACGTTATACTATTCATAGTATTTAAAAACATTTATATTGTGGCTATAACTCGAGGGCAATTAAATGACAACACAGTCAACACTAAAATCAAAACTATTTGATTATACAGACATACTCAGGTACATTGAGTTCAAGTAAGATTTATGAAATGAAAACTACTCGGAAAAAACTGGTGATTCAGGAAAAAATTCGTGTTATATATTACTAGAATATAGTACTCAAATTGCTCAATAAAACAAGATTTAACTTTAAATATTAACTCTAAAATGGAAACAAGTATATAGAAGTGGCAATGTAATCTATGAAAATATTAATAGATGAACATGAATAAAAAATTAGGAGGAAAATTATGGCTGACTTAAATGGACTATTTGAAAAATTTAATGAAAAGATTACCTTAACAATCACTAAAAAGGAAAATCTAAAAAAAGGAAGAAATGCTTTACGGGAAAAAATTTCTAAATATTTTATAGAACAAGAAAAAACTAAGCCTAAATATCATGGGCAAGGTTCATATGCAATGAATACAATGGTAAATCCTTTACCAGGAAAAGAATATGACATTGATGACGGAATTTATCTAGAGGAATACTTTGATAAAAACAAAGAAGATTGGCCAAGCACTTATGAGGTTCATAATTGGATTTATAATGCAGTATTTAATCATACGAAAGTTTTTCCTGAGGATAAAGATACTTGCATAAGAGTTAAATACTCTGGAGAATATCATATTGATTTACCTTGCTATATTGTTAAAGATGATATTGGTTACTTAGCAAATAAATCTATCGGTTGGATTGAAAGTGATCCAAAAGAATTTACAAATTGGTTTATAGATAAAAAGAAAGATAAAGGAGAACAATTAAGAAATATCGTAAAATATCTAAAGGCTTGGAAAGATTATCAAGAATTAGAATTAAAGGGTATAGCATGTACAATATTGTGTTGTAATGAATTTTATGGGGTAGAAAAGAGAGACGATAAAGCTCTTTTAGGAACTCTAATAAATATTATAGAAACATTAGAAGCTGGTTTTGAATGCAAAAAGCCAGTAACACCTTATGAAGATATTTTTAGAGATTATGAATATAATGAAGAACTTAGGATAAAAAGATCATTAGTAGATTTAAAAGAATCTTTAGAGATGGCAATAAATGAAAGAGATGTTGAAAAGGCCTCTGAGTATTTAATAGAACAATTCGGAGATAGATTTCCAAGAGGTAAATCAGAAGATCAAAAAAACTCTAATGAATTTGTAAAAACAGAAAGGCCTGGAGTATTGAAAAATGACGGAAGATCAGCTTAATAATATTATTCAATATTTAGAAGATAGAGAGATAGAGTGTACCCCGATAGGTAATGATAAAAAAGATTTGTTTGTAGATATTGAAGTTGATGGTGACATAAGATTAAAAATAAGTTTTCCCGAAGGGTTTCCGTATGTTTTTCCCAAAATAGAAATACTTGAAGAATTCTATAAAAAATATGATCCGTTACCTCATATAAATTATGATAGAACAATTTGCACATTTGATACAAGTATATCCTATCCAAATTATATGGAACCCGAAAAGTTAACATATGAAACAATCTGTCAAGCAAAAAAAATCTTGATAGAAGGAATTGAAAATCATAATAAAAGTGATTTTCTTGATGAATTTAACTCATATTGGGATTTCCGCGTAGATGTAATAAAAATATGGTTGCTTGAGTATCCATCTAAAGAGTCACAGTTATTGAAATATTATGTATCTACAAGTAAGCAGATATGCTATGTTTTATCTGAATCTAGTGCTCAACAAGAGTTTGTAAAAATCCAGTGCAAAGGGGAAAATGTAATATTTGAAGAGTGCATATATATTCAACTTCATGATACATGGTACCCTCCTTTTCCAAAAAATAACAAGGATATTTATTGTAAAATTAGAGAGGATAAAAATGCTTTTGAAGCATACAGAATGTTTTTGTTGAATAGATCTAATAGATTATCATTAATAATCTTATCAATAGACGTTGGTACTGAAAAAATTTTCTTCTCTTTTGCTCATAAACTAATTGAAACAAATACTAATGGATTTAGAAAAGGTAAAATTAATCCTGATTGGTTCTATACAAAATTAAAAGGTAAAATTGATATAATTAAGTTTCATGTTGATGTTTTAGACAGAATCAAAATTACAAAACGAGGGGGAGAGGGAGTTATTAGGAATAAAATTGTTAGCATAACTGGGTGTGGATCAGTAGGAAGTCAACTTGTTCAGGGACTTGTAGATATCGGGCTTACGCATTTAACTCTAATAGATAAGGAATGCTTATCTATTGAAAATACACCCAGACATATGTGTGGAGCATCTTATGTTGGCAAGTTTAAAACAGATGCAATTAAAGAATTATTGATCCAACATTACTCCTATTTGGAAATATACAGTATCCATAAAAACATTTTTGATGTAATAAAAGAAGAATTTTCAATATTTAATAATTCTGATTACAATTTTATAGTAGTAGGAAATGTACCAATTGAGATTAAGTTTATAGAGCTATTTAAAGAAAGAAAAATTACAAGACCTGTAATCATAATATGGGTTGAACCGTATATAATTGGTGGGCACGCAATAGTAATAAGAAGTAAGGATTTTGAAATAGAAACCATTTATGACGAGAACAGTAACTTCAAATACAGAGTTTTAGAGAATGGTAGCAAGTACTTAGAATTAGATGTAGGGTGCGGTAGTACCTATGTTCCTTATACTGGTTTTGAAGTTAAGTTTTTTCTATGTAATTTCATTGATTTTTTTCAGAAAGAAGTACTAAATAAAGATTCCAAAAAAAATCTGCTCTTTAGTTGGGGTGGAAGATTAAGTAAAGCAAGAAGAGAAAATATTGAAATAACTGATTTTTGGTTGGGAAAGAAAGATAGGGAAGTGAGAGTATTAGAACTATAAAATATAAGATTAACGACAATACAAATGTAAGTATATCAAAAAAAGCTTATGAAAAAATGCTAATCTATTGTCAGATTGATAACATGTTAGAGTCAGGAGGAGTACTGATAGGGAAAGTAAAAACGGATTATTCAGAAATACAAATTGTAGATATTACAGAACCTACAATATATGATAAATCTGGTAAGTACTATTTCGTAAGAAATAAAGAGCATTCTCAAAAATTGATTAATGAGTATTGGGGAAAATCGGATGGAATATTGAATTATATAGGAGAATGGCATACACATCCTGAAATTAACCCCTCTCCATCTAAGATCGATGAAGATTTATTATCTTATTGTGTAAAGAATAATATTTACATGTTTCCATGGTTATTCATGATTATTGTAGGTTATACAGGTAATTTATATTTAGGATATCAGACTAAAAAAATGATTGCACAAAAGAAATTAGAATTAAAAGGAAGTGATTAGATGCATTCATATTCTATAGATACAGAAGAAAGAAGATGTGTTATCTTTTTTATAGCTGTTTTAAGTGTCATAATAGCTATGAATTTATCGAGAGTATTAGTGGATAATAGTATTAATATACCTACATATATCGATGGCCCATCTTCAATGGTAATTTTCGGTATACTTTATTGGTTATTTGATAACCATGGATGGAAATGGGGATTTTTTAGAAGAATTGGATTAATTAAAACACCTAACTTAAATGGGATTTGGGAGGGTAAATTCCATTCTTCGTTTATAGACGATAACAGTAATACTAATAATATAGGCAAAGTCAAGCTAACTATTGAACAATCATGGACTAAAATAAGAATGATTTCAGAAAATGAAAAATCAGTTTCATGTAGTAAAATAGCAGGGATTGCTGTATATGACGAAATGGGGATTGTCTTAGGATATCAATACAGTAATGAAGCAAAATTTGATTCTGAAGATACTATGAATTGTCACTTAGGATTTAATAAGCTTAGATATTTGAATGGTTGCAAGTTAGAAGGTAATTATTTTACAGATAGGAATAGAAAAACGTATGGTACTTTAGAATTTAAATTTATTGAAAGAGTGAAATAGAAATTCTCATGAACAATATGTAATGCTTAACTAGAATGTAAAGTAGCCTATATGAATAAGTAATTAGACAGATTATAGTTATAAACGTTTTTAATAGTCACATTACGACAAAATCTATAACTCGGGGGTAACATTAATGGCAAAACTGACACTACAAACACTTGAATCAAAACTATGGGATTGTGCCGATATACTTAGGGGTACACTGAGCTCAAGCCAGTACATGGAATATATATTCGGTATGCTATTCCTTAAGCGAATCAATGACCAATTCGACACGGAAAGAGCTGACAAACGGAAAAAGTTTATAAACCTTCCATTGGAAGCCCTTGAGAAAGAGCTTGAAAATGCAAGATCCTATAAAACCTTCTTCATTCCCAAACAAGCCAGATGGGAAAACTTCAAGGACCTTAACCTGAATATCGGCGCAGAGCTGGATAAGGCTTTCAAAGCCATTGAAGACGAGCCAAAGAATGCCGAGCTTGTAGGCGTCCTCACCACAGCCAACTATAACGACAAAGAAAGAGTGCCAGACGGTAAGCTGAATCAGCTTATCCAGATTTTCGATGCCATGAATTTGTCCAATGATAACCTTGTGTCCCCAGATATACTTGGTGATGCTTATATGTATCTCATCAAGAAGTTTGCTGACGATGGCGGTGCCAAGGGTGGCGAATTCTACACGCCAAAGGAAGTCAAGGAAACTATGGTAAGGCTTCTGAAACCGCATGAAGGTACAAGCATCTACGATCCCTGTGCCGGATCCGGTGGATTCTTGATAAGTGCTATAGAATATGTGAAAGAAACGCAAAAGCAAAACCATAGAAACCTTGAAATCTTCGGACAGGAAATCAACCTTTCTACCTGGGCCATAGCAAAGCTTAATATGCTGCTGCATGATGTCTCGGGCGCTACTATCTGGAAAGGCGATACCATCAGAGATCCAAAGAACACTGAGGGTGCGACCTTGAGGACCTTTGACATGGTACTGTCTAATCCCCCATTCTCCCTGAAAAACTGGGGCAGAGAGGTTGCGGAAAAGAATGACTACAATCGGTTCAATTATGGCGTCGCTCCAGCATCCTACGGAGACCTTGCCTTTGTTCAGCACATGCTTTCATCCCTTAACTCAAAAGGCATTATGGCAACTGTAGTTCCTCACGGCATCCTATTTAGAGGTGGTGAAGAAGGCAGAATCAGACAAGGCTTACTGATAGATGATCTGTTTGAAGCGGTTATTGGATTCCCTCAAAACCTCTTCTATGGGGCTTCTATTCCTGCGTCCGTTATCATCCTTAACAAAAGCAAACCCGAACATAAAAAAGGAAAGGTCCTGTTTATAGAAGCGTCACAGGGCTTCTCTAAAAACGGCAATAAAAACATCCTCAGACCAATAGATATCGACCATATTGTAAACGCATATGATGCGTTCACTGATGAAGAGAAATTCGCCAGGGTGGTTGATCTGGAGGAAATAAAGAAAAACGACTATAACCTGAATATCACCAGATATGTGGATACCTCTGTGGAAGAAGAAGAAATCAACATTGAGGAAGTCATCGGCAGAATTTCAGAAAGAGAACAAGAGCTTGCCGAATCCAAAGAGAAACTCAATGCATTCCTTGAACAACTTGGCTTTGAGAGAATTTAGGGGGATGGCAAATGGAGATGATTAGAGAAGGTTATAAAGAGACTGAGATCGGTGTTATTCCTGAGGATTGGGAAGTGAAAATGCTTGGAGAAATTTTTAAGGTTTCAAGCGGAAATTCTCTTTCGCAAAAAAACATAGTTATAGGAGATTATCCAGTTTATGGTGGCAATGGAATTAATGGTTATCACAATCAGTTTGAGTTTAAAAGCTCACAATTAGTTATCGGTCGCGTTGGTGCATATTGTGGTTGCATTCATATGACCCAACCGAAATCATGGATAACAGATAATGCATTGTATGTTAAAGAGAAAAAAGAAAAATATGTTGATGAGTTTATGTTCTATAAACTAACACATTTAAACTTGAATAAATTTGCTAATCATAATGCACAACCAGTCATCTCTGGTGAAAAAATATACCCTATTCTAATTGCCTTTCCCCCACTCCCAGAACAACAACGCATTGCAGATATCCTCTCTACCACAGATGCCCACATCGATAAGCTTGATAAAATCATTGACGATTATCAGCTTCTTAAAAAAGGTATGATGAAAAAACTCCTGACTGAGGGCATTGGTCATACGGAGTTTAAAGAGACCGAGATTGGAAGGATTCCGAAGGAGTGGGATATATTAACTGTAAGTAAATTAGGAACTTTTA
The DNA here is from genome assembly GCA_927435965.1 of uncultured Clostridia bacterium. GTDB lineage: Bacteria > Bacillota > Clostridia > Tissierellales > Dethiosulfatibacteraceae > 38-11. The sequence continues at coordinate 19,501 of CAKMKB010000098.1, read as the reverse complement.
AAAAAGGCAAGGGAATCAGTAAAAGTGAAGTCAAAAGTTATGGAATACAATGTATTAGGTATGGAGAGATTTATACATCTTACGACCACTTCGTCAGAGAGACAACATCTTTTATTAATGAAGAATCAGCAAAATTAAGCGAACTGATTCGAAATGGTGATATTGTTTTTGCAGGTTCAGGCGAAACTGTTGAAGACATTGGCAAAGCTGTTACTTATTTAGGTGATAAACCTTGTTATGTTGGTGGAGATACAATTATCATGCACCCCAACGATACAATTGATAGCATGTTTCTTACATATTACTTGTCATCTACTCAAGTAAAAAAACAAATGAAAAAATTAGGACAAGGTAGTTCAATTATCCATATTTATCTTGAAGGCATTAAGAAGATTCTTATTGCTGTTCCGAGCATAGACGAACAATGTTTGATTGGAAGTCTATTTGAGACTATTGATAATAGAATTCACTTGTTCAAAGAATCAAAGCAAGAATTTATCCAACTAAAAAAATCCCTTATGGAAAAGCTCCTGACAGGCAGAATCAGAGTCGTTTAAATATCTTTGTGAATTATTATTAAAGAAGGAGATTTGTATGGCAACCTATAGAGAAATTCAAGATTATGTGAAAGGTAAGCACGGTATAACAATAAAAACATGTTGGATTGCTGATATGAAAGAAATCTGTAGCATTCCCAAGAAAGTATCTCATAACCGTATAAGCACTGATTCAAAATCACAACCTTGTCCTGACAATAAAAAAGAATTCATTTTGGACGCCTTTAAGCACTTCGAAATGATTGATTAGGGGGATTGAATGTCTGGTTTGGGAAACGAATTCACCCTGGTTGAAAAACCGGCACTGGACTACATGGTAAACACACTTGGCTATGATTTTATCAAAAGTGATCAACTAACTCCCTTCCAAGGTGAAAGAGAGTCTTTTCGTGATGTCATTCTAATCAAACGATTAAGAGCAGCCCTTAGAAGACTGAATCCCTGGATGAACGAAGAATCGCTTGAAGCGTCCGTCAAGTTCCTTGTCAATAGCGAGTCTTTGGGAACCTCACTTCTTGAAATCAATGAAAAGATTCATACCGCAATTGTGGATTTGGGATTTACAGTGACTCAGGTCATTGATGGTCAGAAGAAACCTCAGACCGTCAGATTCATTGACTTTGACGATGTGAAAAACAATGATTTCTTGGTGACCAGTCAGTATCAGGTGCAGGGTCTCAATATAGTGATTTATCCAGATATAATTGTGTTTATAAACGGCCTTCCGGTGGTTGTCATTGAGGCAAAATCGCCGTTTAAGGAAGGCGGAGAGTTTGTCAAAGCAGGGAAGAAGGATGCCTATGATCAACTCAGACGATATATGGATGTGAGGGATGGGACTATTTCTGAAGGTGCTGAGAGACTGTTCCATACCAATTTCATTACAGGGATCATCAACAAATACCACGCTTATGCCGGTACCATCAGCTCAAGCTATGATTATTACCTGGAATGGAAAGATCCGTACCCCTTTAAAAAAGAAGATATAGCAGACCTTGACAATAATGGGCAGAACCTGTTTTTACTGGGGATGTTAGAGAAGAATAACCTCCTTAAGATCATGCAGTTCTTTATCATGTTTGAAACCGAAAGCGATGTAAGGGTCAAGAAGCTTGCCAGATACCAGCAGTTCAGGGCGTCTATGAAAGCGATTAAAAGAATCAGAGAAGGCAAGACCCCCATCGAAAAGGGTGGGGTTATCTGGCATACCCAAGGCTCGGGAAAATCCCTTACTATGGTCATGCTGGCAAGAATGATCAGAAGGACACCGGAACTGAGAGACACCATGTTTGTGATCATAACTGACCGCATTGACCTTGATAAGCAAATCTACAATACATTCCGAGGTATATTCCCTTCTGAGTATACCCTGGCTGACAATAACCTAGATAAGATTTTGACCCGCGCCGAGACCGTTCAGGAGATGAAGACTATCCTTGGAATGGCTCAACCTAAAATCATCTGCACGACGATTCAGAAGTTCCAATGCGAAGCGGATGAAAATCCGATCCTTGAGGATTCAGAAACCAAAACCCAACTCTTCTTTGACAAAGACATTGAGGTCCTGACCAACAAATCCAATATCATTGTATTTACAGACGAAGCCCATAGAAGCCAGTATTCAAACCTTTCCATGAACATGAGAAAGGCACTTCCTAATGCGACCTTTATAGGTTTTACAGGAACCCCGATTGAGAAGGACGACAAATCCACATACAGAACCTTCGGTCAGCTGATAGACAGCTATACAATCTCTCAGGCTGTTCTAGACGGCAATACAGTAGCTATCGTATACGAAGGTAGAAGACAAGACCTTCATATCATTCAAGACGATCTTGACGATGATTTCAATGAATACTTCAAGAGTAAATCAGACGATGAGAAAGAAGCCATCAAGATAAAGTACTTCAACAGGATCTCATTGGCTGAGGCTGAGGACCGTGTCAGTGATATCGCAAAAGACCTGTTGATCCATTATAGGGACAACAGTTACAAATTGGGATTCAAGGCACAGATCGTCTGTGTTTCCCGGCATGCTTGTGTGAAGTATCATGATGCTTTAACGGCTCATATGCCTGAAGTGTTTCCTGACAATCCAATCGAGATCAGAGTGATCTTTTCGGCGGACAACAATGACGAGCCCTATATCAAGGCCCATAGAACGACCAAGTCTGAACAAGACACCCTATTGAGTCGATTTAAACGAGAAATCGAGAAGGACAGACTCTGCATCATTATTGTCAAGGATATGCTCCTGACAGGCTTTGATGCCAAGATTGAGGATGTCATGTACCTGGACAGGCCATTAAAGGAACATACACTCCTTCAAGCAATAGCAAGGGTTAACAGAACCTATGACAAGAACTATAAAGCCATAGAAGATGGCAAGGAAGTCGAGAGAACAAGAACAAAAGCCTTCGGCAGAGTCGTTGATTACTTTGGTGTCACAAGGCATCTGGAGGAAGCGTTGGAGATATTTGACAAGGCTGATATTGGCGTGCCAATGGAAAATATAGACACCCTCTTCAAGAAGATGCAAGACTACAAAGAAGCAGTCATGAGAATCTTTGTCGGAGTAGACAAGAGAGATCTGGACGCCCTTATGAATGTATTGAAGCCAGAAAACAAGCGCGCTGAATTTGAAATGGCTTATAAGCGATTTGCCATTGCGGTAAATGCCCTCATGCCAACCCATGTAAGACAAGAGGATTTGAACGATCTAAAATGGCTTTCTTATATACGTGCCGGTGCCAAAGCAAGGTTTGAACCAGAAGACACCATCGATATCAGTGATTGTGGCGAAAAGGCCAAGGAGCTGATTTCCGAACATCTGAAATCCAAGGGTGTATACCAGTGGATTGAACCGATCACCCTATTTGACAAGGATTTTAAAGACAAAATAAATCACGGCTCCGATGAGGCCATTGCTTCCACCATGGAGCATGCCATCAAACACGCCCTTACCGTTAAGATGAAAGAAAACCCCATTCACTACACATCTTTGCTTGAGAGATTATTGAAACTTCTTGAAGAAACCAACATGAACTGGGAAGAGAGAAGAAAACAACTGGAAGCTTTTGTTGAACGCGAGATGTCCCATGGTGAAGAAGACCTTGCTAAACAGTTAGGGTTTATTGAAAAGAGACAGCTTGCTATCTTCGAAATGATCAAGGCAGAAATCCAGACAGAAAAAGTTGCCGATGATGTGGCTTTTTATGCAGGCGATGATGAAAACACTGTTTTCAAGAACATGACCTATTCTGTTATAGAGACCATTAAGAATAGTTGGGTCATTGGCTTCACTCAGAATCCAACTCGGATCAGTGAAATGGAACAGGAGATACATACCATGCTTCTTTCCAAATATTACGATGACATCAATGACTATGACAAGATCACACAGCTAACTGGCAAAATCATCGAGCTTGCCAAGATACATTACCATACCAATGATTGGGGCAGTGCGTCATGAGACTGGCATATGACTATGGCACCCAGCGTATTGAATTTGATGTGGTATTTAGAAATCGCAAAACCTTATCTATCGAAGTAGAAGCACCAAACAACATAACGGTCATTGCGCCTAATGGCAAATCCGAGGACGAGATACTTAAGACGGTTAAGGGAAAGTCCAAATGGATCGTGCAAAAGCTATTTGAGATAAGGGAAATGGAATACAGAAAGCGCAACAGAGAATTTGTCAACGGTGAGTCCTTTATCTATATGGGCAGGAACTACAGTCTTCATATTGAGGTGGATGAGACCGTTAGAATGCCGGAAGCCAAACTGACTAGGGGCAAGTTTGTCGTGTCTGTACAATGCAAAGACTTCGACCAGATCCGGTTGGCAATCGAGAATTGGTACAAGGACAAAGCCAAGGAAAAGATAAAAGAGAGAGTCGCTTATTATCAGAGCCATTTTGACCATAAGCCAAAACGTGTCGTCATTAAAGACCAACAAAAGCGTTGGGGTAGTTGTACCAAAGACCACCAGCTTCTCTTCAACTGGAAGTGCATCATGGCACCCTCACCAGTGCTTGACTATATCGTGGTCCATGAGATGTGTCATATGGTTTACATGAACCATTCAAATGAGTTCTGGCACTTGCTGAAACGGATTTTGCCCGATTATGGGCAGAGGAAGAATTGGTTGAGGGATAACGGGATTAAGTATGATTTGTAGGTGGGTGAAAGTAAGATTAAGAAAATGGTGAAGGAGCGAAAGAGCATAAATGACAGACCTATATTGGAGAATCCGCCGTACCGCATTGCCATAGACCGAAGAATCACGATATAATACACCAAGAGGCGGTGTCGGGTCATGACCGAATTCGAACGGATTCCTCCATGAAACACCACATGAAATAAGACAGGCCTTCACCTGTTGGGGCGTGGCTCTAATTTGGCTCTAAAAACTCTTAAAGCCAAAATAATAGGGATAAAATCATACAAAGTAGGTACAAATATGTATCTATTAAATCTAAAAGAGTAACAAATTAGCACTTCTATTCTTGAGTGGGAGTAAAGATAATTTATCATTTGTCATTTCTGATGAGTTTTCGTATTTTATTGATTTTATCCAATAACTAATGGTGCTAAGATTCAACTGGCGTTTCAAACGTCAGCTGAACCCAAGAACCTTGTTGATATCGCGTGTAATTTGCATATTATTCACTATTATTGTTGTCAAGTTGCCAATAACATTTCAACCTTATAGTCCTCCTTGAGCAAAGAAATAATTTCTTGAGGAGGACTTTTGCATAACTTTATCCGCAAGTAATCATAATTGCGGATAAAGTCGTGTTGACTTAATTCTACCAAACATCTATAATTGGAGTAACAAGTGTAGATTAATAATGATTTGATAGGTTATCTCTTATTTCATACAGAAAGGATATTGTTATGGATATTAAAACAGCAAAACAAATATTTGATGCCCATAACGGCATAATGAGAACAAAGGATTTGATTAAACACCGTATGTATAATCGTTTTATAAAAAAAATGATAGCAGACGGATATGTGGAAAAAATAAAGTATGGCTATTATCAATGGCAAGACGATCGTTCTTTTAGTGAAGTTGCAATTATAGCGCGACTTTTTCCAGATGCTGTCATATGTATGGAAAGCGCACTTCAGTTTTATGAGTATACAGATCGCACACCATCGGTTTGGTCTTTGGCGGTGGATAAGCATTCTACCAAATCCAGATTTAATATTGATTACCCGAAGGTAAAGCCTTATTATATTCCAAAAACCCAATTAGAACTAGGTGTAAAGAATGTCATGATTGAAGAGACTCAAATAAAAATATTTAATCGAGAGCGTGTTATTTGTGACTGTTTGAGGCATGAGAATAAAATGGATGTGGAGGTTTTTAATAAAGCGATACAAGCATATATAAAAGACCCCAAGAAAAATATTCCTCGTTTGATGGAATATGCAAAGGTACTGCGGACAGAGAGCAAAGTACGCAAAATTATAGGAGTATGGTTATGAAGGATATGGCGGCATCTGTATTGACACGGCTAAAAAAGCAAGCTAAAGAAACTGGGTTAAGTTATCAAATGTGCCTACAGTTGTTTTGCCAAGAAGAATTCTTAAGACGATTATCATTGTCGCCATATTGCAGTAATTTTGTGCTAAAGGGCGGGTTATTAATTTATACACTTACAAAGTTTCAAAGTAGGGCTACACAAGATATAGATTTTCTTATGCGTAAAATGACAAATAAAATTGAGAACGTAAAAAGCACAATGGAAGAAATAATTCACGTTTCTACAACAAATGATTATGTGTCTTTTGAAGTTTTAGATGCTGTATCTATAACAAAGGAAAAAGACTATTCAGGTGTATCTATCAAGTTTATAGCGCGCATTAAACAAGTTCGCATTCCGTTTTCGATTGATTTAGGTGTTGATGACATAATCGTACCAAAAGCCGTTATCAGAACCTTAAGAACGAGATTGCCAGGTTTCGAAGAACCACAAGTATACACTTATTCATTGGAAAGCACGGTCGCTGAAAAATTTGATGCAATTTTAAAACGAATGGAAGCGACAAGTCGAATGAAGGATTTTTTCGATATTTATTATTTATCAAGTCTTTTTGAGTTTGACGGAAGAGTGTTGCAAGAAGCCATTTGGCAAACTATACAGCATAGAGGAACACCTTACAATGAAAATATCTTTCAACGGATTGACAATTTTTACAATAATGAATTTTTGCTATTGCAATGGAAGCGGTTTCAACCGTCGATGCAAATGGGATTACCAGAATTTACTGTAGTACTTAATCGTTTGAAGAAGTTTATTGAACCAGTGTTTAACGCTTCGATTCATAACAAGAATTTTTATATGAAATGGTCAACACAGAAGGAAGTATGGGAAGAGAATGTCTAAAAGTATTGTATGCTCTAACTTCATTATCATAAAATACCATGATCGAGTGGGAGAAACAAGTTTAAATGATTATAATAAAACACAAGGAGATAAATAATGATAAAAATAATCCGAGATGCCAATGTTTACGCACCTGAGTTTTTAGGCAAAAAAGATGTTTTGATTTTAGGCAATAAGATTGCAGCAATTGAGGATCACATAACTGTAGATGTGAACGATTCCGTTGATATCGTAGAAATAGATGGAACAGGAAAGGCTTTGGTTCCGGGATTCATTGACTCCCATGTTCATATCTTAGGAGGCGGTGGAGAAGGTGGTTACGCGACAAGAACACCTGAGATCAAATTGACTGATCTGACTACCGCAGGTGTCACTACAGTTGTGGGATGTCTGGGAACAGACGGGATATCAAGAGATATGGTCGCACTTCTTGCAAAGGCAAGAGGATTGGAGGAAGAAGGAATCACAACCTTCATCTATGCAGGCTCATATAGAATACCGGTTAATACCATCACAGGAAGCATCATGAAGGACATCATGGTTGTGGACAAAATCATCGGCATCGGTGAGGTTGCTATTTCAGATCACCGCTCGTCTCAGCCGACATTTAACGAGTTCTGCAAAGATGTTTCAGATGCCCGTGTGGGAGGCATGCTGTCAGGAAAGGCAGGCATCATCAATATTCATTTGGGTGATGGGAAAAGAAAAATCAATTTGATAAAAGATGTATTGAAAGAGACAGAAATACCAATGACCCAATTTCTGCCAACACACGTCAATCGCAATGAAGCATTGTTTGAAGAATGCGTCACCTATGCTAAAGAAGGTGGATATGTGGACTTTACAGGGAGTGAAGATCCTGATTTCTGGGAGAAATTGGACAATGAGGTCAGATTCAGTAAGGGTCTGAAGAGACTCTTGGCAGAAGGTGTCAGCATTGACAACTTCACATTGTCATCGGATGGACAGGGTAGTCTTCCAATGTTTAATGAGAAAAAAGAATTTGTTGGACTTGATGTAGGAAAACCAATCTGTTTGATTATTGGCATTAAGGAGTGTGTTTTCAGAGAGGACATCCCATTGGAGATAGCTTTAAGGGCTTTGACATCCAATCCTGCTAAGATCTTGAAATTTAAGAACAAAGGCAGGATAGAAAAAGGCTTTGACGCTGATTTGAACCTTTTGGATGAAGAGACACTTGATATCGATACAGTAATCGCTAAGGGTGTGATTATGGTTCAGAATAAAGAGCCGGTCGTTTACGGTACATTTGAGAAGAAGAAATAATGTTGGACTGCCTAAATCAGGCAGTCCAGTTTTATGAGCTTCTTTAACTTGTATATATCTTCTATACTCATCTCCGGAGTATCTGAAAGAGAATAATTTATGCCCAAGGCCTCATACTTTGATTTGCCCAATGTATGATAGGGCAACAGCTCAAATTTTTCAACCCTCTCCAGTGGAAATGTTCTGACTTCCTTTTCCAGATCCTTTATGTGTTGAGGATTGTCAGTCAACCCAGGAACGACCACATGCTTGAGCCATATTTTGGACTGGGCTTTATTGATCAGTATTTCCTTCAAGTGCAAATATTTGTCGATTGAATGACCTGTTATCTGCTTATATAGCTCAGCATTTTCATGCTTAATATCCAGTATGACAAGGTCTGTATACTGAAGAAGTTCAACCATGATGGTATCTGAAATATTAAAGTATCCGGATGTATCTATAGCGGTATGGAGTCCATTATCTTTTAATGTCTTTAGGATACCAACCAGTTCCTGTGCCTGAAGCAATGGTTCGCCTCCTGAAAAAGTCACCCCTCCATTGTTCTTGAAGTAAGGTTTATATCTAAGGGCTTTCCCGACGATTTCTTCATCTGGGAAAATGGTGCCTTTTTCCAACTGCCAGGTATCTGGATTGTGGCAGTATAGGCACCTGAGAGGACAGCCTTGCAGGAAAAAAATGATTCTCAGACCCGGCCCGTCCAATGCTCCCATAGTTTCTACCGAATGAATCTTCAACATATCAATTCACTCCTCTCGTTACATTTTTTCGTGAAAAGTTCTGCTGATGACATCCATCTGTTGCTCTTTAGTCAGCTTGTTGAATTTAACTGCATAACCGGATACCCTGATGGGGAGATTGGGATACTTGTCTGGGTTGTCGCAGGCGTCCAGTAACATTTCCCTATTCAGTACATTGACATTCAGGTGATGTCCCTTTTGATTGAAATAGCCATCCATTATAGATGAAAGGTTGTCGACTCTGTGTCGTGGTAGTTTTCCGATTGCATTTGGTACAATTGTGAAGGTGTTTGAAATGCCATCATCGCAAACGCCCTCATATTTAAGCTTGGAAACTGAGTTCAAAGATGCAAGGGCACCATTGGTATCCCTTCCGTGCATTGGATTGGCACCGGGTGCAAAGGGCATACCGGCCTTTCTTCCGTCAGGTGTCGAACCTGTTTTTTTTCCATAGACCACATTTGAAGTAATGGTCAAGACAGATAATGTATGCTTGGCGCCTCTATAGGCTGGATGTTTTCTGAGTTGACCGATGAAAAACTCCAGAATCTCATTTCCTATAGTGTCCACTTCATCGATATCATTTCCAAAAGCAGGGTAATCACCGGTTATTTCAAAGTCTACTGCCAATCCGTTTTTTCTGATAGGTTTGACCCTGGCATGTCTGACTGCGCTGAACGAATCAATGACAATGGATAATCCGGCAACACCAAATGCCATATATCTTCCGACTATCTCATCATGCAAAGCCATTTGAGCCGATTCATAGGCATATTTGTCGTGCATAAAATGTATGATATTCATTGTGTTGACATAGAGTTCCGCTACCTTCTCCATGACAACTCTGAATTTTGACATTAGTTCATCGTAGTCGAGATACTCGGCTTTGATTGGCTCTAATCCTTCGAATATCAATTCGCCGTCATTTTCATCTACACCTCCGTTGATTGCATAAAGGAGTGCTTTACCGAGATTGCATCTGGCGCCAAAGAACTGCATCTCCTTGCCGAGTCTCATGGCGGATATGCAGCACGCGATCCCATAATCGTCGCCATATGCAGCACGCATGACATCGTCATTTTCATACTGAATCGAAGAGGTTTCAATGGACATTTTTGCACAATATCTTTTGAAATTGTCCGGCAAGTTTTCAGACCAAAGGACAGTCATGTTTGGTTCGGGTGAAGCTGACAGGTTCGTCAGGGTATGGATGAATCGATAAGAGGTTTTGCTAACAAGGGTTCTACCATCTTCTCCCATACCTCCCAATACTTCAGTGATCCAATTGGGGTCACCAGCAAAAAGCTCGTCATACTCCGGTGTTCTTAGATGCCTGATGATTCTGAGCTTTATGACAAATTGATCGATAAGCTCCTGTGCGTCGATTTCCGTTAAGATACCCTTCGATATATCTTTTTGAATATATATATCTATAAATGTGCTGGTTCTTCCTAGCGACATTGCTGCACCGTTGCTTTCCTTAACACCGGCAAGATAACCAAAATACAGAAATTGGATTGCATCTCGTGCCGATCCGGCGGGTTGAGAGATATCTATCTGATATCTTTGTGCCATGCTCTTGATCTTGCCAAGTGCGGCAATCTGCTCAGAAACCTCTTCTCTGATTCTAATTATTTCTTCTGTAAAAGGGAAAGCCATGCCGCTCAAAAATTCAATCTTCTTTTTGATTAGAAAATCAACACCATACAAAGGTATTCGTCTGTAGTCTCCTATTATCCTACCTCGCCCGTAAGCATCTGGCAAGCCTGTTACAAGACCAGCTGCCCTGGCTTTTTTGATTTCATCGTTGTAGGCATCAAATACACCTTCGTTGTGAGATTTTCTGTATTTTCTAAATTCTTTTAACAAATTGTCAGGGACATCTAGCTTGTAGGATTCAATAGCACCCTCGACCATTCTAATACCACCGTAAGGATTGATCAGTCTCTTCAATGGTCCATCGGACTGAAGACCAAAGATTATTTCATTTTCTTTGTCTATGTAGCCTGCTTCAGCGTTGTCGATACCTGACAATGAACTGGTATCGATGTCGTATATACCTTTCTTTTGTTCCTCGAGAAGTAATTTTTCAACGATTGAAAATAGCTTCACAGTTCTTTCGGATTTACTTGCCAAAAAACTATCATCTCCAAGATAAGGGGTATAGTTTTTCTGAATAAAATCCCTTACATCAATCTTGTCTGTCCATATTCCTTTTTTAAAGTCTTTCCACTGTTCAAACATACTAACCTCCATGAAAGACCGGACAAAAAATAACAAAACCGTCCGGACATTTGCCCAGACGGTCGGCTTCTAATAAATTTTCACACTCCCTTGTGGTTAATTCCACAATTCCGCCAGTCATGTGAATTCTTAATGAAAATATACATGATTAGGCTTCTGTTGTCAAGATTAAAAGTGGGATTTATGCAGATTGACTTTATCTGATTTCGGTCTTATAATTAATAGTCCGGTTAATCAGAAGAAATAATGGTTTACGACATGATGAAAATTTGCATAAGAATAGAAAGTAGGTAATCAAATGATAGAAAAATCCAGTAAGATGGAGTCTATGCCGATAAAGAAACTCGTTATGTCAATGGCATTGCCAGCGATGCTATCTATGACCATTCAAGCAATGTATAATGTGGTGGATAGTATATATGTTTCAAGAATAAGCGAGGAAGCTCTGACAGCCGTTTCATTGGCATTTCCTCTACAGCTTCTCATTATTGCCTTATTGGCAGGAACAAGTGCAGGTGTCACCTCCCTTATTGCAAGGAAATTAGGTGAGAAAGATAGAGATTCTGCCTCTAGTGCTGCAAGCCATGGATATATGATCAATATAGCCTATTCAATCATGATGGTTATAATAGGCGTGTTTTTTGCCAAGAATGCAGTGTTGCTTTTCACAGATGATCCACAATTGGTTGATTTGACCACCCAATATATCAGTATTATCATGACCTTTTCATTTGGTAGGCTTTTGGCACAATCAGGTATTAGCATTCTCCAAGGGACTGGAGACATGATTAGGCCTATGAAAGCCATGCTGATAGGAGCTATATCTAATATTATATTGGATCCCATATTGATTTTCGGCTGGTTTGGTGTTCCTGCTATGGGCATCAGGGGTGCAGCAATAGCAACTGTAGCGGGACAAATTTTGAGTTTCTTTTATATTTCAGTGGTTATCAGGAATGGTAGACATGAAGTGGATATAAAACTAAGAGGATTCAAACCGGATAAGAAGGTTTTTAAGGATATTTACGTGGTGGCGCTTCCCGGCATTATTATGCAGTCGTTGGGTTCCGTTATGCTGACTGGACTGAATATCATTTTGATTGGATTCACACCAACAGCTGTGGCAGTGTTGGGTGTGTATTTCAAGCTGCAGTCTATTATTATTATGCCTATGTTTGGCCTGACTCAGGGATACATGCCTATTATGGGATATAATTATGGCGCAAAAAATAAAAAGCGAATGCTAGACACCCTTAAATTTTCATTGAAGATAGCATTTATCATAATGGCTACCGGTGCGACTGTGATCATTCTATTCCCTAGGCAGTTACTATTGATGTTTGATGCATCAGATGAGATGATATCTATAGGAATGATTGCTTTGAGAAGCATAGCTGCTTGCTTGCCAATAGCAGCCATGAGCATTACTTTCTCTGTAACCTTTCAGGCTATGGGAAAGGGCTATGTCAGCTTGATCGCCTCATTCATCAGACAGATTATTTTTTTATTGCCTGCAGCGGTAATTTTGTCACGTGTTGTCGGCCTTAATGGCGTTTGGTTTGCATTTATCATAGCCGAGGTAGTGGCATTTATAATTATTGGACCGTGGTTAATGAAAGATTTTAGAAAAACATTCAGCAAATGGGAAGCGGATGCCGAAACGTATGATGTTGAAAGAGAACCATTAGTAACGGAAACACCAAAATAGATTCAAATCATATTTAACCGGTCAATGAACCGGTTTTGTTTTTTTAGGCTCAAGATGATACAATGTATGGAAAATCTGATAGAAAGGACTAATGACATTGAAATATTTTGACTATCTAGAGAATACAAAAGGAATTCATCTTAACAACGAGCAAAAGAAAGCTGTATCTCACGGAGAGGGTGCAGGGCTTGTCCTATCAACTGCAGGATCAGGGAAAACCACCGTTATCACTTCAAGGGCAGGCAGATTGATATATGATGGTGAGTTGGGAAAAGAAAGAATACTAACAATTACCTTTTCTAAGCTAGCAGCCCTAGAGATGAAAACGAGATTCAACAGTCTGTTTCCAGAGACAGAAAGCAAGCGAATTCATTTCTCAACTATTCATTCTTTTTCATATAGAGTTGTAAGAGATTATTTCAAAAGAACCGGCAAGACTATCAACTTATTAAAATCGAACTACGATGTACTCAAGAATATCATGGCAAGAGCCTACTCAAACGAAGGATTTTACACCATCAGTCCAGATGAGGTAGAAAATCTAAGTAGTAAAATCAGCTATGTCAAAAATCTGAAATTGACTATTGAAGAGTTTAAGACTGCGGATATAGGAATTAAAGATTTTGAAGAGATCTATTTGGCCTATGAGGCATATAAGAAAAAGAACGACATGATAGACTTTGATGATATGCTTGTAATCTGCGAACAGATTATGAAAAGCAATAAAGGCATATCAGACCGATTCAAAGGTTTTTATAAATATATTCAACTAGATGAAGCGCAAGATACTTCAAGAATACAATTCGACATCATAAGCCATATATCCAATGGCAATATTTTTATGGTGGGAGACGATGATCAGTCGATTTACTCATTTAGAGGCAGTAGCCCTCAGATTATGCTGGACTTTGAAAAGACCTATAAAAACGCAACGATCTACAATCTGGATATAAACTACAGATGTGACGGTAATGCTGTGGAAGCGGCTAAACAATTCATCTGTCAAAATAGTAAGAGATATGAAAAAAACATCTTATCATTCAAGGATAAAAAAGAGAAATTGATCATAAAGTCATTTCTTTCCAGGCGTCAACAGTCAGAGTACATCGTCTCGAAAATAAAGGAAAACCCCGAAATGCAGACAGCGATACTCTATCGATATAACATATCATCTGTAATAGCTGCTGAAATGCTCAGAAAAGAAAACATAGACTTCTATATCAAGGAAGATGGAGGCAAATACTTCAATTCTTCTGTGCTGAGGGATATCATCAGTTTTTTCAATCTCGCACTCGATCCATATGACAAAGAATCCTTTATGAACATCTACTATAAATGCCAGACTTACTTTACAAAAGAAATGAGCCTTCATGTCATAAAAAGCAATAAGAATGTATATGATAGCCTTCTGACCTTTCCACAGATAGATAAGCTCAGAAGGAAAAACATCAAATCTTTCAAGTTTGACATGAATCACATTTCAAAACTGAGACCGGAACAAGCCTTGGATTATATCAGGTATGATATGGGATACGAGGATTACCTCAGCAGGATGGAGAAGGATGGAAGAATAACCTTTTCGTCCATGTTTCTGAACGTTGAGATCACAAAAGAGATATGCAGGAATTCAGACAACATAATCGGTTTCCTGAGCAACTTGGATTATCTTAAAACGCTTTTAAGGGATTCAAAAGAAGACAGCGGCAATAAAATAATCTTATCATCCATTCACAGCACTAAAGGACTGGAATTCGAAAGAGTATTTCTGATTGATAATATTTTTGGAGAGTTTCCACTGACTAGAAAGAATCAGTCAGCAGATGAATATATGAAATATCTTGAAGAAGAACGCAGAGTGTTTTATGTAGGGATGACAAGAGCGGTTTCAATGCTCGAAATACTCTATCCGGAGCTGCCTTCTCAGTTTGTGGAAGAGTTAAATAATACGCTGTAAATGCAATGAAAATTGCTTTACTTTTTGCTTATTTTACCATATGATTTAATCAGGTTTATAATACATATAAATACTTATACCTAGTCCAGGAGGAAATTTAATGTTTAAGGACAAGACTATCGCCTGTAAGGATTGTGGCACAGATTTTACATTCACATCAGGGGAACAAGAGTTTTACAAAGAAAAGGGATTTGAAAACGAGCCAACCAGATGTAAGGAATGCAGAGCCAAGAAGAAAACATCTTTTAAAGGTCGTGACAACAATAGACGATAATGCAAAGGTCCTTTTGGACCTTTTTATTTTTTAACTTCGAGAGGGGCAGAGAACATGATAGCAGTTATAGGTGGTGCAAATATTGATATTTTCGGCTATCCTTATGGCGATAGATTGATAAGAAGAGATTCAAATCCAGGCAAAGTTCATTTTGGAATGGGTGGTGTTGGAAGAAATATCGCTGAAAACCTGAGCCTATTAGGAGTAGATGTAGCCTTTTTTGGTGTTGTTGGTGCTGATAGCAATGGCAGATACATTTTGTCAAACTCAACAAAGGTCGGAATAGACATG
Organism: uncultured Clostridia bacterium; assembly: GCA_927435965.1. GTDB lineage: Bacteria > Bacillota > Clostridia > Tissierellales > Dethiosulfatibacteraceae > 38-11. The sequence goes on along the minus strand of CAKMKB010000098.1, from coordinate 4,046 downwards.
ACCAGTGTTAAGATTGCTGAAGGAGAGCAGACATCAGCATATTTGTGCATTCTAGACCATAAGATGGATATGGACGTGGCTGTGTGCCAGATGGGGATTACCGATTTGATTGATAAAAAATACATTGATACGAATTTCAATAAGATTAATTCAGCCGATTTGATTATTGTTGACGGAAATTTGAAATCGGATCAACTTCAATATATAATTAATAGATTCAGCAGCAAAAAAATATTGTACGATCCTGTTTCTACAACAAAAGCAATGAATTCTCTGACTATATTGGGACAGTTTTATTGCATCAAACCTAATGGCCTGGAAGCTGAGGTTTTATCAGGCATAAAAATCAGAACGGTGGATGATTTGCAAAGAGCTTGTAAATGGTTTCATGAGAAAGGTGTTAAGCTGGTCTTTATTACATTAGGAGAAAAGGGTACCTATTATTCGGATGGAAATCAATCCGGTCTCATAACCCCTAAAACTATCGAGATGGAAAATGCAACAGGTGCCGGAGATGCATTTGCAGCGGGATTGGCTTATGGTATAATCAAGGATTTTTCTGTCAAGGAAATGGCTGTTTTTGCTTCAAAATGTGCAGAACAGACAATCATAAGCAAAGAAACCATCAATAGGAATTTATCAGAGACTCTGATATGTAGGGAGATAGAAAATGATAAGAATCAATCAGATTAAACTAAAGCCGGACCAAAATGAAGCACTGCTGGAGAAGATTATATGTGATATGTTGAATATTAGAGTTGAAGACCTTGTGAGCTGGCATATTTTTAAGAAATCAATTGATGCCAGAAAAAATGAGGTATTCTATATCTATTCAGTTAACATAGAAGTAAAAGATCAGAAGAAAAAAATGAGTAGAATTAGAAACAAAAATATTCAGGAAATTCTACAACCATCAGGCATTCAATTAGGACAATACAGATCTGAAAAAAGACCAATCATTGTCGGGTCAGGCCCGACGGGTCTGTTTTGTGCATTGATGTTGGCGAAATGCGGTGCCAAGCCTCTTATCCTTGAGCGAGGGAAAAAAATTGAAGACAGGATATCAGATGTTGATATTTTTTGGAAGGAAGGGGTTTTAAACGCCGATTCTAATATTCAATTTGGAGAAGGTGGTGCGGGTACTTTTTCTGACGGGAAACTTAATACCTTAATCAAAGACAAGGAAGGAAGAGGTCGATTTGTACTGGAAGAGATGGTCAAAGCGGGAGCTCCCAAAGAAATACTGTATCTGAACAAGCCTCACGTAGGAACGGACAGACTACGGGCTGTCATCATCAATCTAAGGAAAACCATTGAGTCGTATGGCGGAGAGTTCAGGTTTTCAGAAGAAGTGATCCAAATAGAATCAAATCAATTTGGAATCAGCTCAGTCATTACTAACAAAGGTAAATACAATTCTGATGTTGTGATTTTCGCGATTGGACACTCAGCAAGAGATACATTCAATATGTTGAATCAGCATATAAAGATAACACCCAAGCCTTTCTCAGTTGGTGTAAGGATAGAGCATCCACGAGAAATGATTGATTTTTCTCAGTATGGCAGTGCAATGGATCGATACGACTTGCCTTCTGCTGACTACAAAATGGTGCATCATTGTAAGAATGGACGAAGTGTATATACTTTCTGTATGTGTCCAGGAGGCATTGTAACCGGAGCATCGTCAGAGGAAAAAGGCGTCGTTACAAATGGCATGAGTTATTATGCCAGGAACAGAGAAAACTCCAACAGTGCTTTACTGGTCAGCGTTACACCGGAGGACTACGGATCAGATCATCCCCTATCAGGCGTGGCGTTTCAAAGGAATTTGGAGAGAAAGGCATATGTGGAAGGTGGAGAAAATTTTTATGCTCCAGTACAGCTTTACAAGGATTTTAAGAAGGGTATCTCAAGTACAGAATTTGGAGAAATCAGACCGACTTATCAGCCGGGAGTGACATTTGCAAATCTGCGCAATTGTCTTCCTGATTATGTTGTGGATTCGCTGGTTGAAGGGGTAGAGGCATTTGGAAAAAAACTCAAAGGCTTTGACAGAGATGATGCCATAATAACCGGTGTTGAAACGAGAAGTTCTTCACCTGTCAGAATGCAACGAGATGACAGTATGATGAGCAGTCTAAATGGACTCTATGTTGCAGGTGAGGGTTCTGGGTACGCGGGAGGTATCATGTCATCAGCAATAGAAGGCATCAAAGTGGCTGAAATAATTACAGGAGGAGTCAGCATATGAAAAGAGCACTTATATTGACGGCCTCTATAGGTGGCGGTCATAATGCAACATCACAAGCAATCAAGGAATTCTCAGACAAGTTTAGAAATGATTATCAGGTTGAAATTGTCGACATTTTGGAATATATTAGACCGGTTTTATCTAAGATTGTGGGAAAGAGCTATGAAATAAATGCCAAGACGTTTCCAGAGGTTTATGGATGGTTATATGAATTGAATAACTCTACAGAAGGCAAATGGACAAAAAATAATCTCAGCTTATTTTACTCAAAATTGAAGGAGTTGATTGAGACATTTAAGCCAGATTATATAATCTGTGTGCATCCCGTCTCTATCAGCAACATTATAAAAACGAGAAAAAGATATAACTATGGTTATAAGGTATTTGTTTTGGTGACGGATTACGATTATCACTCATCTTGGATCAATGAAGAAGCAGATGCTTTCATTGTTTCTAGCAACTACATGAAGTTTAGAATGATGGATGATGACATTCCAATTGAGAAGATACACGTCACCGGCATACCAACTAGCCTCATTAATAAAAAAATTACTTTGAAGGATGAGGCAAGAAGACTATTGGAACTCAAAGACAAAACGACTATTCTTGCAATGGGAGGCAGCTTCGGAGCAGGGAAGCTTAAAAGACTGATGAATGTGATAGGTGAGTCGGACTTGGATGTTCAAACAATATTCATCGCCGGAAAGAACAAACGAACTAAGAGAATTCTGGAAAAACACATGCAAGAGTTCGATAAGGATTTTCGGGTATTAGGATTTACCGATCAGGTTTCCTTGTACATGGATGCCTCGGATTTTCTAATAACCAAGCCGGGGGGTCTTACGATCAGTGAGGCTTTGATTAAGAATATTCCAATCATTATCAATAATCCAATACCTGGTCAAGAAGAAGAAAACGCAATATATCTTCTGAACAAAGGTATTGCAGTGAGATTAAACAAGGATAATGAGATATCTGCACTTTTGAAGGATCTGATAAATGATCCTATCAGAATCAGAAACATGAAAGAAATGCAGAAGCATTACAGCAAACCAAACGCATCAGAGGATCTGTTCAAAGTGCTGGACACATTTGAGACTATATAGGGGAAGGATAAATGGAAGGAATGTATAATTGTTATATCGAGACACCCTTAGGATTAATAAGGATTGAAGCCTCGGACCGTGGCCTGACTGAGATAAGCTTCAAGCAAAGCATTGAAGGAAAGCAAATGACCAATAGACACGTAGATGCTGCCGCTGAACAATTAATGGCGTTTTTTAAGGGAGAGAGACAAGAATTTCAACTGACATACGACATCAAGGGTACTGATTTTAGAATGAGAGTCTGGAATGAGTTGCAGAAGATACCTTACGGATCAACTATCTCCTATAAAGAACTGGCTATCAGAGTTGGAAATCCAAAAGCCGTTAGGGCGGTAGGTGGAGCTAATAATAAGAATCCTTTAGGTATTGTGATTCCATGCCATAGGGTTATCGGGTCAGATGGAAGCCTTGTAGGATATGCAGAGGGGACAGACAAGAAAAAATGGTTATTGGATTTAGAAGATAAGCATAAATGTAAGTGTACAATACATATGTGACAAAAAAGAATAAAAAATGAAAGGGGTTTCCTCCGTTATGTTTGTTTTTGTCGTGATTAACATTATAACAGAGTCCCTTTCATTTTTTATTCTTTTTTGTCACATATGTATTGTACACTTACAATGTTACACTTTTCACAATCCTGTAGATTAATGCTTTTCAAAAAGAGAAGCGAAGATAATGTTGCTATC
>CAKMKB010000097.1:0-10233 GCA_927435965.1 uncultured Clostridia bacterium | reverse complement strand
TACTGCTATTTTTAGTTGATTTGCCTTTAGGTATAGTTTTCATATCATCCAGGTGTTTCTCGACATATTTCATAGCATCATAGAACATTATAGGTTCTAGAAGAAAAATCATATTGATGTAATCATAGAAAATGCTGAACTCCGCCATCTTGCCTCTTTGATTATTGCCAAATACCAACTTATCAAATCTTTTTTTGATTGAAACTGTTTTTCTAAGGGCTAGGCTGGTTTCCTCCTTGTTGATGTTTAATAACTCAATATCGGTTTTTAATAAATTCTCACACTGTGTCATAACCTTGCTCATGTATTTCATTGAGTCGGCATATGATCCGATATGTTTCTTTGTATCATAATAATTTTTGGTGTTTAATATCATTGAAACAATAAAAGCAACTATACCTAAAGGCAAATCAACTAAAAATAGCAGTAATGAGATTGGCACAGCAAATCTGCTGAGTTTTAAAAACAAAACATATTTTTCATCAAAGGATATGCTTTGAAATAAGAGTCTTGTTGTAAAGCTGCCGTCTTCAATACCAATGTTCGCCAATATCTCAATCACTTTCTCTCTTAAAGAGCTGTTTTCATTCAAAGCAGTGATTGCTTTTTCCCTTATTGACAGTTCTTCCTTTTCGGTACAGATATTTCTCAACGTACTATACAAATACTGTTGGCCCGGTATGGTGAAGGTCCTGTCAATACTTTTAAATATGTCTTCCATATTTAGATCGTTCCAGGTCTGCTTATCCAATCTGAAGCGATTATCCTTGATTTTATTCAGCTCATCTAAAGATGCGAAAACATCATACTCATACTTTCTTTTCTTTTTAGTGTTCCAATTATTTCTTTCATTTTTTATAAACTGCTCATATCGAATCTTTTGTTGCCTCAAGACCCAAAACACAGTTAGAAGGGCTATCAGAAATCCTACTCCATAGAATATGGAGTTGATGCTGTAGCCCATCATCATAAATATAATTGCTGCTATTATCAACATAGGTGTCATTGCTTTGCTAATCATCCTGTCAATCCACACTCTTTCTGTAGTGGCTGTCTATAGCTGCCCCAATCACCAACCCAACTCCTGTACCCATAACACCCCATATAACATTTCCTGTGATGATCATACTAAGTGCAGATCCTATAGCCGACCCGAATATTAGACCGATTCCCGTAAATGGTATTTTTGAATAGTCTCTTTCTTCACTCATATCAATTTCCTCCATATTATTTGTATCATTACTCAATACTTTTGACGTTCATAAGCTAAATCTGGTTCCCGATTGAAGTTCAAAAGGGTGTTTCCGCTTCAAATCCGGTTTCCATATACCAATCAGAATCAGAACTATGATCCATGTGGCAATTGTGATTGGCGCATAAGGATTGATCTGTCCAAGAAACCCATTTATGTTTCCTTGAAATGGATACCATGATGACGGTGCATTAACTCCTCCATGGAGTATGATTGCAATCAATGCACTTCCTCCACTTCTGTTATGCAATAATGTAAAAATAATTGACAATCCAATTCCATTTAATAAATACCAACCAAAATGCAGCCCTGATTGTGAAGTCCCCTGTGATAAGAATAAAGGCAGGTGCCAGAATACCCATACAACACCCAACACAACACTTGATAAAATGGGGTTGTATCTGTTTTGTAACCTAGGCAAGGCAAATCCTCTCCAGCCTGGTTCTTCCAATCCACCACCCAATAAACAGACGAACACAAGCGATAAAGGATAAACTAATATTGATGGTGTTTTTGAAAAATCCATCGGACTGCCACCAAGAATCAGATAAACTCCGTAGGCCAATACATAAATCAAAATTGGAATCAACAACGCCCCTAGATAGTTCTTTAATCCTACTCTCCACATGAATATTCTGGTTTTGTAATCCAAGATGCCTTGTTTGCCAAAAGCCAATCTGCTAACAATTATGCCCGATATCATTGGGCCAAATCCTCCTGCCAGCAAAAATATTGTATTTGCAACAACCGCTTCTTCTTTAAGAAAAAGCATAGGTAACCATAATATCCAGGATATGGCGTATGCAATTAAGAAAAATGAAATTAATTGGTACTTTTTTATAATAGTCATATTACACTCCTAAATAACATTTATTGTTTAAATGTTACATGACAAATGTTAAGTGGCTACTACTAAAATATTAAAAAACAATTAATATCACTTAAAGTTTCCAACCACTTCTATCCCTGCATACCTGGTGGACAGTTGTGTAATGATTCTATCTTCTTCCCAAAGAACTAAACCAATGGTGCCACCCAAACCTTCTTTTATAGTGCCCGTCATTTGCCCTTCAATAGGCGATTTCAGATCTCCTGTGCTTTCAATGTGGGCTCTTATTTCTAGTATCAATTTGTTTTTTTTCAAGATGATATCAACGTCTTCATTCGTCGATATAGCTTTGATTATTTTAGCACCGTTATAGGTTGCAAAACGGTATTCTTTGCCATCAGCTAAAAGGTTGGCTATCAAGCCTACAAAGGATGTTCCCATAAAAGGTATCGAAGCAATGCTGCACATAAAGCTATCGCCATTTCGCTCAAAATGATTTCCCTGCATCCATATGTACCTTTCAGGAAAAGAACTGCCCCAGTCTTTTTCGATATAGCCTCTATCTCCATTGAAGCTTAAAGATTCTTCATTGTATTTCAAGACCCCATCAACTGAGTGATTCATACTGACTATACCATGATTGCATTTCATTTTGGGAATATATGCAAAGTATCCCATGGCGTTTGGACTCATCATTGTCTTTTCAATAGACTTGAATGGACCATATTTCAACTTGCCTTCTATCTTAAAAGTCTCATCGCTCAAATTGATTGTAATGCCTGTCTGAGAAAAAACATTTTTACCGATTCGAACTTCGAAGGGCGAATCAGAGGTGAGAAAGTCCGTTAAATCAAATCTAAAATAATGAGTTTCAACAGGTGGTGAAACAATTACCTGAATGAAAGCATGGGAATCAAGCTCGTTAAGACTTATTCCTGGTATAAAAGAAATGACTTTATCAGACTCGACACTGACTTGTTTATAATACCAACCCTCAAAATAGTTTTTACGTCCTAGAGATCCTTGAAATATGATGGAATCTCTCAATTTGTCAAGCCAGGATGATACTTGGGTTTCGTTAGCATTTCGACCGGCTGCTCTAATATCATCTACGCTAGGTACCATTGAAATTGTAATTTTTTTATTCTGAAGTGAAATATCTGTCAATGTATCACTCAGACGATTCCAATACTCCCCAATGTTAGACGTTAGCTTATCCTCGTTTGTGATACGGATTTCTGTCTCTCTGTCCTCAGTTATAAGAACGTCATAAAGTGCATCCAGATTCATCCCATAGTAGTCAGGAAAACCAAGAACAGTTTTAAGGTGTTGGTGTATGCTGTCTCTAGTTTTTAATACCTCTCCATCTATTGTAATCTTTCTCATTATCAATTTCCCTCTTCAAATAATATTTCTGTAAATGTAGAATAGTGATCTGAAGTGTAGAATATCAATCCGTCATTGGAATATACCAGTCTCTCCGCACCTCTGAATCCTCCGTTATAATTGACATCGCACTCATAATACTGTCTGCCAGCCTTGTCGGGAAGTAATTTCTCCCTATTCCCAAACCTGTCTCCACCAATTATTAAACGATCAGTCACTTCCCATAGATTACCCTTGCTTGCAATCCACCCCATTTCCTGAGCTTCTTGTTTCGTTATATAATTTGGTGGAAGTTCTCCATATTGATGTATATAAAGTGAAACCAACTCCTTTGTGCTATAATACTCCCCTTCAATGACATCAGATTGTGTTATATCTTCAGTCGAAGGATTAATTGTAGGTTTTTGTGGTACTACGGTGCAAGCTGTGGCAAGCAACGAGCATATCAAACCAATAAAGATTAAAACCACTAATTTCCTATATGATTTTTTATTTGTCTTAACCATTCTATCCATAATCAACTTCCATCAGCCGACATTACGTCATTTATTGCATTGTAGATGTCCGATTCTATAATCGGTAACTCGATTGTAATTCTGGTTCCTTTTCCAATTGCGCTTTCTGCCCAGATTTTGCCACCATGTTCTTCAATGATATACTTGCATATAGCTAGACCCAACCCAGTGCCTCCATGTTCCCTTGACCTGGATTTATCCCCTCTATAGAACTGTTGAAAGATATGCATTAAGTCGTCTTCATGGATACCCGGTCCATTGTCCTCCATCACTATTCTCAATGATTTTGAAATGACCTTAGACTCCAGCATAATCAGACAATTACCTGATGAGTACTTTATCGAGTTGTTAAAAATATTATCGACGACCTGCATCATTCTTTCTTTATCTGCCTCAATTCTTACTGATGGGAATGGTCTTTTGATTATCAACTGACATTGTGTTAAAGATAGCTCCTGTTCTTTGATACTGGCAATTCCTTCAAGTAACTCCTGACTGTTCAAGGATGCGAGATGCATGTCCATCTTACCAGTCTCCAGTTTAGAGAAAATAACCAGATCATCAATAAGTCGATCCAATCCTGCCGTTTTATTTTCAATAACTGTAAGATATTTTTTGAAAGTGATTTCATCCTTTGCTTTGCCATCTTTAAGAGCCTCAACATAGCCTTTTATTGACGTCATTGGTGTTCGTAGATCATGAGATATGCTGGCAATCAATTGTTTTTTTGCCTCGTCTTGCTCCTTCTGCCTAAGCAATGAATCCTTCAACTGATTCTTCATGCTGTCAAAAGCCTCACAAAACACACCAATTTCATCTTTTCTGGAACAATCTATAACAAAGTCCAGTTCTCCCTTTGCCACTCTTTCAGTTGCAACACTTAATTTATTAATAGGAATCAGTATATTTCTAGATATATTAATAGTCATCAAAACCATGAGCAAAACAAAAGCTGCAATTCCAGCTAAAAAGCTGATAGCAAGATAAATAACAATCTCACTCATTCGGGCATCTGCCATTGTTTGTTCATTGAACTCATATATTGCATTTCCGACTAATTGTCTGTTGATAATGATGGGCTTAACGTATTTAACAAGATCATCTTTCGCGATCATAATATTCAGGTCAGATCCATATTGTGTGTCAAATTCTTGAATAATGTTTTTTTCATAGACATTACTGTCCTCCGAGTCAAACAAAACCTTGCCTTCTATGTCCATAATAATCAAGCTTCCATCAAGACTTTCAAAATACTCACGTAAAGCTATTTTAATAGTGCTGTGATTGGTAACATTTGAAAAATCATCTTGAATCTTACGTGTCGTGTTTTCAAAAAATAAATCTGGTGTTGCAAGGTATTCAAACTCAGTGTTGGTGTTGACCTTTACCGTGAACACCCTTAATAATACCAAAGTAATCACGACTGGCAAAATAATCGCTAATATAAACGAAATAATCAACTGTCTCCTAATCCCTAGCTTCATGCCTTTTCTCCCTGGAACTTATATCCCACTCCCCAGACAGTTTTGATAAGCTTTGGTTGTGTGGGGTCCGCTTCTATTTTTTCTCTTATTTTCTTAATATGCACTGTTACTGTATTGACATCTCCATACTCATTAAATCCCCAAACAAGATTAAAAATCTGGTCTCTTGTAAAAACTTGATTGGGACTCGCAGCTAGGAGTCTCAGTACTTCAAATTCCTTGGCTGAAAGATAAACAACTTCCTCGTCTACCTCAACCTGATAGTTTTTCAGGTGTATTGTTAGATTTCCGTATTTCAAGATATCTGCTTCTTCTTTTGTAGGTGAGGATAGCAAAAAATATCTCCTCAACTGGGCTTTGACTCTTGCCACCAGCTCTGCAGGGCTAAAGGGCTTCGTCATATAATCGTCTGCCCCTAGTCCTAAGCTTAAAATTTTATCGATGTCCTTTTTCTTGGCACTCAGCATGATCACTGGTATTGTAGATTGTGATCTTATAACTCTAGCTATCTCTGTTCCTTCAATCTTAGGTAGCATAATATCAAGTATTGCCAGATCTGGTTTGAATTGATTATAACTTTTCAATCCTTGTTCACCATCATATGCAATCAGAACTTCAAATCCCTCATCCGTCAAATAATCTCTAACTAAGTCAGCGATTTCTCTTTCATCTTCAACAATAAGAATTCTCTCTCCAGACATTTTCCACCTCTCTAAAATTTATTGTGTTCATTATATCATAATTTTTATCATCTAATAAACAATGTCCTTTTTATTGAACAAATTGAGTAAAATCATACTCAACACCAGAATATATGCTAGAGGCACTGATAAACTGGTTAAAGCACTTATATCATTAAATCCACTCAGGTAAAAAGCACCTATCTGAAAATAGTAATTAACCAGATATTTATTAGACCCTCCTGCAAAACCTGATATAACCTGTAGGAACAACAAAACTCCTATTCCTGCACCTATTGCCATTCCACCATTTGTCAAAACCAACGAAAATAACAATACGATTAATTGGAATGCAATGACAGGAATCACTGTCAGTGCATATGCCAAAATAGTTTTGAGAATACCTTCCAATGCAGGAAACGAAATTTCTGTTCCATGTACGATAAGTTCATTTCCCCATTCAAAAATCGTTGCCCCTAAAACATAGCCTGCCAACATGATAATTGCCAAATAAAATACAGCCGATATCATAACTACAAATACTTTGCCGATAATTAAATCAGATCTTCTTATGGGTTTTATAAGTGTCTGCTTGAGTGTTCCACCTCTATAATCATCAGCTATCAAACCCCCAAGTAGAACAGCCAGAAAAATCATCATTACATCAACTGTATTTAATAGCAGAAAAACAGGCAGACTCTGTCCGTTCATTGTTATTTGCTCGGATATACCTTCTGTTGTGTTTATCATCCTGATACCAAAAGATAAAAGTATACAAAGCATTAAAATCATGATACCTATGATATAAAACTTTTTGCTAGAAAACAATTTTATCAACTCGAATTTAATTACTTTACTCAACTTGCTTTCCTCCTTTTGTCAATTCCAAAAAATATTCTTCCAGTGATCTGTTTTGCGGTATTGCATATTGTACCGGTATTTTTTCAGATGTCAGCTCTTTAATTATTCGACCATCCTTTATTATTCCGACTTTATTGCAGAATGATTCAACTTCGCTCAATATATGAGAGGATATAAAAAAAGTCATATTCTGCTCGATTGATAGCTGCATGATTATTTCCCTGATTTCCTTAATCCCCTGTGGATCCAGTCCATTTGTTGGTTCGTCCAGTATAACAAGTGAAGGCCGATGTAACAAAGCTACTGCTATTCCTAGCCTCTGTTTCATACCCATTGAATATGTTCTGACTCTGTCCTTGGCTCTTGTCTTCATTCCAACAATTTCAAGTGCTTCGTCTATTCTTTTTTCAGTAATACCATCGTAAAACTTCGCCATCATTCTCAAATTCCATAAACCATTGTATTGGTCAAGAAACTGTGGTGTTTCAACCATTGCTCCGACCGCTCTGATTGCATTCCTAAAATCTTTTTTTATATCATATCCATTAAGTATCACATTCCCTTTCTGAAAATGGATTAATCCTAAAATAGCTCTTATAGCTGTGGTTTTGCCAGCACCATTTGGACCCAAAAAACCATAAATGTCACCCTCTTCAACCTTCAAGTTCAATCCATCAAGCACAACCCTATCTTTATATCTTTTTTCTAGACTATTGACTTCAAGTACTGTTTTCATTGATATTGCAAACCTCCAAATCTGTTTGAATCCATTCTATTGCAAAATTGTTAAATGAAAACATTGAAGATATTAAATTTCTATTAATCATATGAAAAAGCCGCCTCATTTCTGAGATGGCTTAAAATATCATTCAGGTTGATTGTTCTGTGATATACATTCTTCTATTTTCTTATGAATTAATGATCATGTCCAATACAGCCATATAAGGTTGCGTGTTCCACAGCTTTCATGCCCGCTACTCTACCAAGGGTAAAACTCATTTGAATTGAAGTACCACTCGCTGGATATTCCTTGTAGAAGAACTGCCCATTGGCAACTTCTCCCGCAGCAAATAAACCAAAAATAGCTGTTCCATCTGGTCTTAGAACTTCCGTGTCAGTATTGATGACAGGCCCACCGAACGTCCCTAGTGTTGCCGGTTTTACAGCAACTGCGTAGAAATCAGCTTCAGTGAGCGGATTCATCAAAGCAGCTGGTTTTCCGAAATCAGTATCCTCTCCACTCTCAGCCAGTTCATTATATCTGCTGACTGTCCCGATTAATACATCCTCATTCATTCCTGTCAGAAGTGCTAACTCTTCCCATGTAGAAGCTTTGAAGGCAAATCCTTCCTCTATAGCCTCGTCCAAGGATTCAACATACATACTCTGGTCAAACAAAAGATAGAAAACTTCAGATCCATTTTCCACCATGTTCTGATAGAATATCGGATAGTCAATAACCTCATTGGTAAATCTATTTCCTTCTGAATCGACATAAAGATGCGGATTCCATATCAGTCCACCTATTGCACTTGTGTAAGGAACACCACTGTCTAATCCTCTGAAACCAATAACACCGTCTTTATAAATCATCTCAGCACCAGCTTCTTTAGCCATCAGGAAGCCCTCTCCAACGTTACCTGTATTGGAATAACTGATGTGTCCCGAAGCAACTGGAGCATACTGATCCTTCATATCTTCACTTTTGTCGAATCCACCTGTGGCAAGTACAACTGCCTTTGTTTCAATAAGTATTTCCTTGCCATCCTTATCTATAGCTACCACACCGTTTACCTCATTGGCATTGTTCATCAAGAGTTTCTTTGCCGTAGTCTGTAGCATAATCTGTACACCTTCATTCTGAGCTACTTGTTCAAGAGGTTTAATCAGTCCAAAGCCCCTGTCTGCTTTTGTATAATGCAATCTTAATACAGGCGAGGTCCCTCCAGCGGAAACATTATCAGAAAACTCGACCCCGTTATCCATTAACCAAGCGATTGTTTCTCCTGATTTTTCAGCAACAAATGTTAACAGCTCCATATCTGCATTATCTTCTGCTCTTTCATACCAATAATCAGCCAAAGCCTCCGCTGTGTCTTCAATCCCCTGGTCCTGTTGGATAGGGCTATTGGTGGCCAGTACAATACCACCTGACAACAGAGTACTGCCTCCTACAAATGGCATTTTTTCTAGTAGAATAACTCTAGCACCAGCTCTGTTGGCTTCTATAGCGGCAGCCAGTCCTGCTGCTCCTGCTCCTATTACAACAACATCTGTACGTAATCCTTCATCCTCTGGTGCTGCAGTCGTTGGAGCAACCGTTGTCGGAGCCTCTGTAGTTGTTTGTGGAGCGGATTGTTGACCACATCCGACACTCACAAAAATTAAAGTCAATATGGTAAACATAGCAACTAACGTTTTCAAATCTTTTCTCATAAATTCTCCTCCTAAAAAATTAGCCCCTAATATCATATAAAACTCATTAGCGACCTTCTCTTATAGTATAGTGTGAATTATTTAACATGTCAACGCAAATCAACAGGTCTCTCAGTCATTTCTTATATTGTCTATCACTGTGTTTGCAATTATGATTACAGGCTCAAATCCCATTTTACCCCATACTGAAGCTGCTATTTCGTTGCCAGACACGTATTCCAAAGTTATATGCCTGATGTCATTTTGTCTGAAAAAATCGCAGATTTTATTGACAAGACTCCCGCATAGTCCTCTATTCCTAAGATTCTCATCAATCCACACATCATCTATTTTACCGTATGTTTTGTGGTTGAACATATGGCTATGGATTATTCTGCCTATTCCCATGCCAGCGATTTCATTTGTCTCGTTGTTGACAACCACCAATACCTTGCTGTTACTATCATTGATTATTCTACTGTATTTTTCTGGAAGAGCATCTATGTGGTCTAGGCTAACATGCCATAAATTGGAATTGCAGGTGTCAAGGTATGACTCCAGAGCCATTCTCATTTCTACGAGATGTTTAACATCAGATTCATTAGCTTCTCTTATGAAATATTTTTCATTACCGATTAAATTTTCCATCTGAAACACTCCACAAATTATTTTATTCAATTATATCATGACCGTGAAAATAAAAAAAAGGACAAAAAGCTCATTTAGCAATTTGTCCTAATCATGTCTATCTATTCAGCAAAAGCGAATTCTCCCATAAATAAAATCTCATTGTTGACATCGTCTCTGATGA
>CAKMKB010000096.1:0-2839 GCA_927435965.1 uncultured Clostridia bacterium | reverse complement strand
TCATCATCCATCGTTAAAATGTATTGACCGGTAGCAAAATCTAAACCACAGAATATAGCGTTTTGCTGGCCATAATTTTTTGCTAAAAAAATGGATTTAATAGCAGAAGTTTCAAAAGATAATGTTGTCATGATTTTTTTTTGATTGGTCTAAAGAACCATCATCGACTAGAATGATTTCATATTCCCATCCGTATGACTGGCAAAAGGAGATGATTTCCTGACATAATCCATAGATGGTTTTTTCTCCATTATACACAGGAATAACGATAGAAATAATGGGCTCCATAATTATATCTCCTTCAGGATATCAATTAGTGATTCACAAACATAATCCACTTCATCTAAGGTCAGATGATTGTGCAGAGGCAACCGCAAAATCGTTTCAGAGGCTTTTTGACTATTAGGAAAATCAGAAGCCTTGTATCCTAATTGATGACCCATAGGCGTATTATGCAGTGCCATAAAATGGAAACGAGTATCGATTCCTTTACGGGCAAATGAATCGATGATTTGATTACGATGCTTCATGTTCTCAAAACAAACATAAAACATGTGATGATTGGGTTCGTTGTAATGGGGTATTTGAATCATTCTTTCCAGTCCTTTATAGCCAATAAATGAAGACAAGTGCTGTTGATAACGTTCGAAGGATTGTCGGCGGATCATAGAGAATCCTTCACGCTCTAAAAGCTGGCTGTAAAGCAATGCCATGAGCAAGTCGGATGGCGTGTAACTTGATCCTGAATGCACCCAAGTATAATATGAGGTGTCTCCTGATAAGAATTGACGCCTATTGGTCCCCTTCTGAACCATGCTTTGCACTCTATCAAAGTGTATGTTGGAATCGTTGACAATCAAAGCACCGCTCTCACCACCCTGGATATTTTTTGTGCCGTGAAAGCTATAACAACCCATATTACCGATTGTACCCAAGTATCGATCTTTGTATCGACTGAAAGCACCCTGTGCATTGTCTTCTACAATAACCCATCCTTCATTTTCACGTTTTTCCTTTACAAGAATGTCCATGTCGCAAGATATGCCGCCGTAATGCACCGGAATGAGTACTTTTGTTTTACGATTAATACGATTAAGCATATCACTCTCATCGGGGCATAAAGTTTCAAGAGAGACATCGCAAAACTTGATTTTGCCACGATGAAGCAAAATGGCATTAGCAGCAGAAGGAAAATTATAGGAAGGTAGAATAACTTCATCCCCGTCTGAGATCTCATATAGCCATAAAGCGCTTTCTAGTGCATGGGAACAAGAAGTAGTCAGCACCATTTTTCGGATTGCCATATGGGTATGAAAAAAATCAAGAATTTTTTGCGAGTAAATGCCGTCAGATTGGAAATGTCCGGACAAAAGGCATTCATTAATTATCGATTTTGCATTTTCTGATAAAACAACTTCATTAAATTTAACGTTCACGCCGATCAGCTCCTTCTAGATTGTGCCACATGAAAAAGAGAATACGCAACAGGATTTACTTATACACAATTAAAGATTATAATATACTTTATACAAGGGAGGTCATTTCAATGATAAAAATAAACTGCTTTGGCGATATTTGCCCGGTTCCAATACTAAAGATAAACAAAGAACTCCCAAAGCTTCACGCGGGGGAAACTTTAGAAGTCGTATGTGATCATGGTTGTGTGGTAGAGTCAATTCGTGACAAGTACCAGCATTGTGATGTAACTATAGAAGAAGTAATGAACGGGGTATGGGAAATCCGCATTTTGAAGACTTAACAAAAGCTTTTTTCGCCGATTTGCTTAAACATCTGTATGAATTCATCGACAACTTTAGGTTGCGATGTATTTTTTTTGCATATCATGTAAACACTCATGTCGAGGTCGAACTCATCAATGTTGACAATTTTAAACTGTTTATTATAAAGCTCTTCTTTTACTGAAATATATGGAAGGAATGCCAATCCATGCTGTCGATTGATGGAGGATTTGACCGCTTCTATAGAATCCAGCACAAAAAGAATTTTCAATTGATCATAATACCTTTGATGTTTTCTTAACATAGAGTCCAGTTTTTCACGCAACTCGTCTTGAGCTGATAACGCAATTAATGGATATTCAAATAACTGACTCAAAGAAATGGTCTTGGGAATCTCATAATAATGAGAAGCAATGAGTACAAACTTATTGGTACCAACTTTATGATATTGCAATTCTTTTTCATTGGTGTTCTCATAGACAAAACCAATGTCAGAAATGTTATTTACTATATTCCCTTTGATTTTTCCCGAAATATTGGTGATCAGCTCGTATTTATGGGCTGGATATTTCTCTTTTATTTTATAAAGCGAACATGGAATAGCGTAGTTGGAGACGGATGAACACGCTTCAATGTGAATTTGGTTCGACTCTATGCTACCTTTTTCCAACTCAACCATCATTTTATTGTATGTGTTGATAATATTTTCAGAATACTTCAGGACAACTTCACCCATATCAGTCAACACAACCCCTTTATTGCTTCTTTCAAGCAAAGTGAAACCAAGGCTGTCTTCCAGCTTTTGTATTTGCTGACTAAGGGCAGACT
This sequence comes from uncultured Clostridia bacterium, assembly GCA_927435965.1. Lineage (GTDB taxonomy): Bacteria > Bacillota > Clostridia > Tissierellales > Dethiosulfatibacteraceae > 38-11. The sequence continues at coordinate 272 of CAKMKB010000096.1, read as the reverse complement.
GAGAGATGTGAATTTGCTTTGCGACTTTAGAGATACTCCGCAATTTTGCTACTTGATAAAAATAGTCAAAATATTCAATATGCATCAATAACTCCTATCCTTTCTATGTTTGGCTATCATATAATCTGATGCTACATCATTATATCAAATAAAGAATCAAATGGAAAGTATGTTAAAATAAAAACAAGATTGTTAATAATATTACAAATAATAATTTCATAAGGGGTGAAAAAATGACTGATATTAACAATAATCAGGAAAACGTATCACCG
>CAKMKB010000095.1:0-5424 GCA_927435965.1 uncultured Clostridia bacterium | reverse complement strand
TATGAGGATGTGATCAACGGTGTGCAGGTAGATGATCTTGATACGCTGGAATATGCTAGAGAAAATGGACTAGATCCTATTCATGGGGATTTTCAGCTAAATATCACCAACATTCATGCCGCAGAGCTTATGGCTAAGGAAGGTGTTCACCTATTGACCCAATCTATCGAGATTAATCTGAAGGATATGGAGCAGATCAACAAAAAAGCAGCCATAAAGACAGAGGCAATCATTTATTCCAGATTGCCGCTGATGACCATCAAGAGCTGTCCTTTTTCAGTCATCAAGGGTTGCAGTGATGAGTCAAATTGCCAGAATTGTGATATTTATGATCGTTATAAGCTATTGGACCGAAAGGGATACGCCATTGATCTGATGAGATATGGAGGTATTACAACACTTTTTAACCCAATTCCTCTGAATGTGATTGACAAAGTGAAAGATTTAGTCAAATCTGGCTGTGATTATGTTAGAATAGATGAGGACAACACCATCAACATAAATGAAATGATAAGTGATATCCAAAGGGCCTTCGATGATGGTGAGTATTCCAAGGAAGGCGAGGTTACCAGAGGGTATTACTACAAAGAATTATTGTAGAGAGGGACAGATGAAAGAAAGAACATTAAAAGTACTTGAGTTTGATAAGATTCTATTGAAGCTGGCATCCAAAATGGAAACAGCTATCGGAAGCGATTTTTTGTCAAAGGAAGTCGTCTCGACGGATATCAATATTGTTGAAACAAAGCAAAAAGAAACCACAGAGGGTGTCAGAAAAATTATTTCAAAGGGACATCCACCTTTTGGTGGAATCTATAAAATACGTGATTATGTCAAACGAGCTGAGCTGTCAGGTGTTCTAAGTCCTGGGATGCTGCTGAAAATCGGTGATAATCTCAGAGGATCCAGACTGATGAGAAATTATATTCTTCTGGAAAGCGACCAAAACGAGCCAGATAGTTTTGTCATACTTTCTGCTCTAGGCAAACGACTGAACAGGAACACAGATCTGGAGGATAGTATTTTCAACTCTATCATCAGTGATGATGAGATATCAGACAATGCCAGCAGCAAGTTGAGATCTATCAGAAGAGAGATCAACAACAAGAACCAGATGATCAAAACAAAACTAAACTCAATGGTGTCATCACCTTCTTACCAAAAATATCTGCAAGACGCCATTGTAACCATGAGAAATGATAGATATGTGCTGCCTGTCAAAGTTGAATACAAGAATCAGGTCAAGGGGATGATTCATGATCAGTCCTCAACTGGTGCCACGCTTTTTATAGAACCTATGCAAATTGTGACACTTAATAATGAGTTGAGTACTCTTGCCATTGATGAGAAAAAGGAAATCGAGAGAATTCTTGCTGAATTATCTGCTATGGTAGCTGAGTTTGGAGAGCAATTGAGGGAGAATGAAAAAGTTTTGGCTGAGCTTGACTTTATCTTTGCTAAAGCAAAATTATCACTTGACCTAAGATGCCAGGAACCGATACTGAATACCGATATGATTATCAACATCAAAAAAGGAAGACATCCATTAATACCCACAAGCGATGTCGTGCCTATAGATATATGGCTGGGCAAGGGTTTTAAAACGCTGATCATCACGGGACCTAATACCGGCGGTAAAACCGTGTCTTTGAAGACCTTGGGATTGTTTGTTCTAATGACTCAGTTTGGTCTGCATATCCCTGCAAATAGCGGTTCTGAGATAGGAATTTTCAACAATATCTTCGCAGATATTGGAGATGAGCAAAGCATAGAGCAGAGCCTTAGCACTTTCTCGTCTCACATGAAGAATATCGTTGAAATCTTCAATGAAATCGAAGACAACGCTTTGGTTCTATTGGATGAGGTTGGGGCAGGGACTGATCCGGTGGAGGGAGCCGCTCTGGCGACAGCCATACTGGACAGATTGAACCAATACAATATCGTTACCGCTGCTACAACACACTACAGTGAGCTTAAGATATATGCTCTGACTCAACCGGGTGTTATCAATGGTAGTGTGGAGTTTGACGTGGAGACGCTCAGTCCTACCTATAGAGTTTTGATTGGTGTTCCGGGAAAATCAAATGCTTTTGAGATCTCTAAAAAATTAGGGCTGAAGCATGAAGTGATAGAACAAGCCAGGGGTCTGGTTGAATCGAATAATATTGAGTTTGAGGATGCCCTTCTAAAAATCGATAGAGACAGAAAAGAGGCAGAAGAAGCAAAGGAAGAAATACTGAAGTTGCAAAGTGAACAAGCAATTCTGAAAGAAAGAATAAAAAAAGAAGAGAAGAAAATAGCAGACCAGAAGGAAAAGATACTGAAAGACGCCAAATACGAAGCTAGAAAGCTTCTGGAAGAGACTAAAAATGAGTCTGCTGCCATTATCAGTCGATTGGAAAAATACAGCAGTGAACTGGATAAGGCATCAAGAAAAGATATCAATGATATCAGGGATGCTATCAACCAATCCATCAAAGGCATGTCTGAGAGCGGATATGTTCTGGAAACCCATGATGAGAACCAGGATATCCAACTCTGGGACCATGTGTTTATCAGCTCATTAAACCAGAAAGGACAGGTTGTTTCAGAGCCCGCAAACGATGGAAAGGTAACGGTCCAGGCAGGGGCTTTAAAGCTGAATGTCCCTATCAACACACTGAAGAAGATCAAACCTGAGATTGTCGAAGAAATACCAAAAGGATACAGAAAAGGCTTCGATATGACCAACAAGAATATAAAGACATCCATAGACCTAAGAGGTATGAGTCTAGAAGAGGCTTTTCTGGAGATAGACAAGTATCTAGATGATGCCTATCTTTCAGGCCTGAACGAGGTGCAATTGATTCACGGCAAGGGAACCGGCATTCTGAGACAAGGGATTGCTGAATTCTTGCGAAAGCATCAGATGGTGAAGGATTATCGATTGGGTGAATTTGGTGAAGGCGGATCAGGCATTACCGTCGTTAAGTTCAAATAGGAGTGACGATATGCTGATAAGTGCATGCCTGCTAGGCATCAATTGCAAATACAATGGGGAAAGCAACTACAACCAGAGAATTGTCGATTTGACTAAGGATGAAAAAGTTATTCCTGTGTGTCCTGAACAGTTGGGTGGTCTCACAACACCAAGACTTCCGTGTGAGATTGTCATACTAAATGGAGAAAGAAGAGTTATCAGGAATGATGGTATCGATGTGACAGAGGCATTCCAAAAAGGTGCGGAAGAGACACTGAAAATTGCTAAGATGTTTAATGAGAATATTGCAGTATTAAAAACAAAAAGTCCTTCTTGTGGATCTTGTCAGATATACGATGGTACATTCAGTGGAAGGGTGATTGAGGGATCAGGATTGACTGCTGAATTGCTGACAGACAATCATATTCGTGTCTTTGACGAAGACAATTATATACCTGAGATTATTGACAGGCGTTGACCCTTGTGCTAATCTCAAATAATAATATTTATGGAGGGGAACATGATTGATTATAAATTAAAGGTTGCCGAGTTGTTCAGCGATTTGGTAGATGATGTAACATTGGAAGATATTTATGGAATGGTTGAAATCCCACCTAATTCTCAACTGGGTGATTTTGCTGTGCCATGTTTTAGATTTGCCAAGGCTTTGAGAAAGTCTCCTAACATGATAGCGGAAACAATTGCTACTCAGATACCGACTGATGATAATTTTGACAAGGTGACCAATGAAGGACCATATGTTAATTTTTTTGTGAGTAAGGCGAGTTTTGCTAAGGATATTTTAACCGAAGTTATAAACAAAAAAGAAAAATATGGAACAAAGGATATAGGACAAGGCAGAAGTGTGATTGTTGAGTTTTCATCTCCAAATATCGCCAAGCCCTTTCATATAGGACACATAAGGACAACCATCATCGGTAATGTCCTTTACAACATATACAAATTTATGGGTTTCAATGCGATAGCTATCAATCACCTTGGAGATTATGGCACCCAGTTTGGCATGTTGATATCTGCCTATAAAAAGTGGGGCGAAAAAGAAGTTATTGAGCAAAATCCTATACCTGAGCTGTTAAAACTATATATTAGATTCAATGAAGAAACAGAGAAAACACCTGAGCTGATCGATGAGGCAAGATACTGGTTTAGAGAGCTGGAGAACGGCAATGAAGAAGCCATTGGACTGTGGCAATGGTTCAAGGATGTCAGCATGATCGAGTTCAACAGAGTATACGAAATGCTTGGCATAAAATTCGATTCATTTGCAGGTGAAAGCTTCTATTCCGATAAAATGCCTAGAGTTATTGAAGAACTGATTGAGAAAGACCTGCTTGTAGACTCTCAAGGAGCCAAGATTGTAGACCTTAGTGCTTTTGACATGCCTTCGCCTTTGATTCAGAAGAGCGATGGATCCACACTATATATAACTAGAGATATAGCGGCTGCAATTTATAGAAAAGAAACCTATGATTTTTATAAAAACATATACGTTGTAGGCGCTCAGCAGAATCTTCATTTCCAGCAATGGATGAAAATTGTTGAACTTATGGGATACGAATGGGCAGTGGATTGTGTTCATGTACCGTTTGGAATGGTTAGCCTTGAAGAGGGAACATTGTCAACCAGAAAAGGTAGAGTAGTATTTCTTGAGGATGTGCTCAAAAAAGCAGTGGAAAAAACCCTTGAAATCATCAATGAAAGAAATCCAGGTCTGGAAAATAAAGAGGATGTAGCAAAAAAAGTTGGTATCGGAGCCGTTTTATTCCAAGAGTTATATAACAACCGAATAAAAGACTATACTTTTTCTTGGGAAAAGACGCTAAGCTTCGAAGGGGAAACAGGACCTTATACCCAATACACTTATGCTAGAACCTGCAGTATATTGAATAAGTATGGGAAAAAAGTATCAACTAATATCGATTACAACCTCATAAAAGATGAAAAAGAATTTGAAGTCATTAAAGCCTTGTCCAATTTTGGAGAGGTTATCGAGAGCTCTATGGAAAAAAATGAGCCTTTTTACATCACAAGATACATAGTCGATCTGGCACAAAAGTTCAATAAATTCTACAATAATTCCCATATTTTAGTGGACGATGAAGAATTGATGAAAAGCAGGGTGCTACTGACTTATGCAGTCAATATAACAATTAAGAACGGACTTGATTTGCTCGGTATAGAAGCTCCAGAGAAGATGTAGCAACAAAATCATAAAAAAGCAAGATAAAAAATAAGGTGAATTGAAATAGTAAACGCAAGTAAAGGGTAAAAAGGTTGGAATAATCAAAAACCATTGATATTCATTGGAATACTTGCTACTTACTCAGGCGTTGATATTCTAGGCGCCATAGCAAATACAAGAGAAATATCGATTATACTTGGTGGGCTGCTCGGAGGACCTTTTGTTGGGACTGCAGGTGGACTGATAGCTGGCATTCATCGAT
>CAKMKB010000094.1:0-12201 GCA_927435965.1 uncultured Clostridia bacterium | reverse complement strand
CGTCTACCCTCGACCTTACTTGCCAAAGGGTTTTTCCAATGCTTAATTTGTTGCCCGACATTTCTCGCCCTAGCGGAGGTGATTGTGCAAACCCTTAAGCGAGAGTTTGCTGAAGAGCCGGCCTTAGGAAAACGAGCCAGGGATGCATTGGAAGATATGATGCCGGAAATTCGCGGCAAGTATTATACATTAACTAAAAATTATTTTCAACTGTTATTTTTCAAATCTAACCCGGTGGCCATTTCATCAGTCTCTTGCCTAAAACATGAAAATGCAAATGATCAACAGACTGCATTCCATCCACTCCGCAGTTGGATACCACCCGATATCCAGATTCAAAAATACCTGTTTCTTTGGCAATCAACGGTATAGCTTCAAGTATCTTTAGAGCGGTTTCACTATTAGAATGGTTAATCTGATTTAGAGATGAAATATGAGTCTTGGGTATAATTAGGACATGAACAGGTGATTGTGGATTGATATCATTAAAAGCTAGGATATCATCATTCTCGTAAACAATCTCTGATGGTATTTCCTTATTGGCGATTTTACAAAACAAACAGTCTTTCACAGCGTCACCTCCTCAGTTATTAATGTATGGTAATCAACAGAACTGACTCGGACATGTTTTCTAGCGTTTTGCAAATCATCAGGTGAATAAGTATGGGTGGTCAGGTAATTTGTGGCATGGCCGATGTAATAGCCTTTTTCATGCTGCTGTTCATAAAGAACATCCACCGTTCTGTCTAAAAACGCTTCATAGAAATCCTGTGATACCTGGTCACACAGTCCAATCAATCTATTGGTTCTTTCTTTTTTAATCTTCCCTTGAACCTGATTAGGCATATGGAATGCTTTAGTACCCTCTCGAGGTGAAAATGGGAAAACATGCACCTTTGAAAACCTGACCTTCTCAACAAAATGACAAGTTTCTTCAAACTCTTTTTCTGTTTCACCGGGAAAACCAACAATAATATCTGTGGTGATTCCTGCATCAGGCATGTGTTTTCTTATAAGCTCCACTTTATCATAATAATCCATTGATGTATATCTTCTATTCATTCTGTCAAGAACTGAATCTGATCCACTCTGTAAAGAAAGATGAAAATGATCACAAAAGTCCCCTCTCTTCATTTCCTGAATCAAAGCCTCGCTGATCACTCTTGGTTCGAGTGATCCCAATCTGTATCTGACCCCTTTAAGCTCCAAATCATTTATCGCTTTAATCAGCTTAATTAAATTAGTATCATCTAAATCAAAACCATATGATGTGATGTGAATCCCATTCAGTACTATTTCTTTATATCCATTCTGATGTAGCTGGATTATTTCATCTAAGACATCATTGATTTCCCTGCTTCTGACGGGTCCTCTAACGTATGGTATGATACAGTAAGTGCAGAATTGCCTACAACCATCCTGAATCTTGATGTTGGCTCTTGTACGCTCTTCGGTGTGAGTGATGGTCAGATTTTCATAGCTCTCGCCGACCTTAAAATCATCAACCTTAAAAATCAAGCTCTTAGTTTCGATGTGTTCATTCACGTATTCAACAACCTTGTCCTTGTATTTTGTACCTATTATTATATCGATATTGGAATCATTTTTCAAATCCTCTTGTTTTGATTGCGCATAACAACCTGCAAGAACGACAATAGAATCCTTATTCAACCGTTTAAATCTATTAACCATGTTTCTGGTTTTTTTATCACTTGCAGCTGTTACTGTACAGGAATTGATGACAAACACATCTGATTCTTCACCGGGTTGAATGATATCAAAACCCCCATCTCTGAATAGTTGTGTCATTGCCTCTGTTTCAAATTGATTTACTTTACATCCTAGAGTGTAAAACGATACATTCAAATAATCACCTATATATTATTAGTTTTGTACATGCATAGCGCACAAGCCACAATACCTGCAGTCTCGGTCCTTAAAATCCTTGGTCCCAGTGTTACAATATGTGCACCTGCGTTCTTCAGTTCCTCTATCTCAAAATCCTCGAATCCACCTTCGGGACCTATGACAATACCCACCTCAGAATGGTCTATTTTGACACTCCTCAGACTGTTGTTTGATTCGTTCTCATAGGGGACAATAATCAATCTTTGCGATTGCTTTAAATCGTTTATCATTTGCTTAAATGTCATAATATAGTCAACCATGGGAATTATATTTCTCATTGATTGCTTCGCAGCCTCTTCTGAGACTTTATTCCATCTTGTCAGTTTTTTTTCTTCTTTTGATTGCTCTGAGATTTTGACGATTGTTCTATAGCTGATGACAGGAACAATGCGATTGACACCTATCTCCACATTCTTTTGTATGATTGTCTCCATTTTACTGGACTTAGGAATACACTGATACAGACTGACATTAATGCCAGCCTCTCTGGTTTTATCTGATTCTTTGATAACAGAGCAGAGTACTGTGTTGGTTTCATATGATAGTATTTTTCCTAGATATTCCTTGCCATTATAAACCAAGAATAAATCTGAGCCTTCCTTCAACCGCAAAACACTCTTGCAGTGTTTGAAATCCCCATCTCTAATCATTGCCTGGCCATCATTTATCTCATCTACAAAAAATCTATTCATTTCAAACCAATCGGGCTGATAAACCAGCCCATTCGCCCTTATAAGTTTTTTCCAATATTTCGAAACCGTTATGAATCAAAGCCTCTTCAACCAGGTCTAATTTTTTGGATAATATACCCGAACCAATAAACACACTTCCTGAACGCATGACTGAATGTAGTTCCATAATCATTTTGATAATGATATCTGCAGTTATATTGGCAACAACAACATCGGCTGAATAATCAATGTTTTGGAGTAGATTGCCCTTTTGAATATCAACATTATTGCATCCGTTAATCCTAACATTTTCCTTAGCCACTCTTATGCTATCATCATCTATGTCTATGCCCAATACTTGCAAGGCACCTAATTTAGAAGCCAATATGCTAAGTATGCCAGATCCGGTTCCTATATCCAACACTTTTGTTGTAGGACTGATGTGCTTCTCCAGTTGCTCGATGCAGATAGAGGTCGTCTCATGTGTTCCAGTTCCAAAAGCTGCTCCCGGGTCAATTTCAATGATAATGTCACCTTCAGAGGAGATATACTCCTCCCATGATGGCTTGATAACAACATGATCACCTAGCTTAAAAGGTTTGAAATTCTTCTTCCACTCACTGTTCCAATCTTGGTCTTGAATACTCTGTATCTCAATTTCAGTCATGCCAATATCCAGATCATATCTAGGAAGCATATTGATCTGTTCTTTGACGTGATCGATTTTTTCAGTAGAGTCTTTGTCATTCTCGAAATATCCCTTGATTACAACACCATCATAATAATCTTGTATCAAATCCTCATCCAGATAATCCCATCGATCTTGCTCCTCTTTGAGAAGATTGATGATATCATTGGGATCTTCAATGACTATACCGCTGACCATAGCTTCATGCAATATGTTTGTAACAGCCTCTTTGGCTTCATAAGTGGTTTTGATAACAATTTCAATCCAATCCAAATGCCAACTCACTCCTTAGCTAAAAGCGTCTTTCATTTTATCTATAAACCCCTTTTTTTGAGGCTCGATTTTTTCTCCAAATTCTTTTGCCAGTTGCATCAGCAATTCTTTCTGTTTATCCGTCAATTTTTTAGGGGTTTCAATGTTTATTTTAACATACTGATCACCCTTTCCGCCACCTCTAAGATGCGGTATACCCTTGTTTTTTAATCTGAAGACTGTACCAGTCTGAGATCCTTCAGGTATAGTATATTTGACCTTGCCTTCGAGAGTAGGTACCTCCACTGTGTTACCTAGTGCTGCTGCTGAGAATGACACCGGCATTTCATACCAGACATCATATCCTTCTCTTCTGAAGAACTTGTGAGGTTTGATGTTCAGATAGACATACAAATCACCTGACGGAGCATCCTTCTCACCATGATTACCTTCTCCTCGCAACGGTATGATAGAATCGGAATCCACACCTGCGGGTATATGTATTTTGATATTCCTAGTTTTCTTTTCCTTGCCTGATCCACCACATACCTTACAAGGTGTTTTTATAATCTGGCCTGAGCCATTGCAAGTCGGACATGTTCTTACATTTGAAAACTGTCCAAATGGCGTGGATTGAACAGATCTCACCTGACCAGAGCCATTACAGGTGCCGCATGTTTCTTTACCGGTTCCTGGCTCTGCACCTTCTCCATGACAATGTGCACAGGTCTCCATCCTTGAAACCTTCACTTCCTTTGTCGTACCAAAAGCTGCATCTTCAAATGAAATATTTAATCTGATTTTTAGATCAGATCCCTTTCTAGGTCCCGCTCGCCTTTGTCTGGCAGCGCCACCGCCAAAGAAATCACTGAATATATCACCAAAAATATCGTCGAATCCAGCAGCGCCGGAGAATCCGCCACCACCAAAGCCGCCATTGTTTTCAAATGCAGAATGACCAAACTTGTCGTATTTTTCACGTTTAGCCGGATCACTCAATATTTCATAGGCTTCATTGACTTCCTTAAACTTTTTTTCTGATTCTTCGTCACCTGGATTGAGGTCAGGATGATAGTTTTTAGCTTGCTTTCTGAAAGCCTTTTTGATTTCGCTTTCATCTGCATCCCGGCTTATTCCCAATATCTCGTAATAATCTCTTTTCTCACTCATCTATTTTACCACCACCATTTTGAATGACACTTCATTAAAAACTAAAAAAGGTAAAGCTAAATCAAATGATTTAGCTTTGACTATCATCATCACCATCTACTTCTTCAAATTCCGCATCAACCACACCATCATTATCAGCATCCTGGGATTCAGGTTGCCCTTCAGCTGTGTTTTCTCCACCCTCCGGTGAAGCTTGTTGATATATCTTTTGTGCCAGTTTATTAAACTCTTCTGTCAAAGTTTCCAACTTGGCTTTTATTTCTTCTATGTTATTATTTTCCAATGCTTTTTTCAGATCATCTTTTTTTGTGTTAACTGAAGTTTTTTCTTCCTCGCTAAGCTTATCGCCAAGCTCATTCATGCTTTTTTCAATCTGATAAACCATATTGTCAGCATTGTTTTTCAATTCAATTTCTTCTTTTTTCTTTTTATCCTCATCAGCAAATTTCTCCGCTTCCTTGACTTTAGCTTCAATTTCATCGTCAGAGAGATTTGTTGAGGCGGTTATTGTTATCTTTTGTTCTTTGCCTGTACCTTTATCTTTAGCAGAAACATTAACGATACCATTAGCATCCACATCAAATGTAACTTCAATCTGTGGAATACCTCTTTGTGCTGGTGGTATACCTGACAATTGGAATCTTCCAAGTGTAATGTTTCCATCTGCCATCTGTCTTTCTCCCTGTAGAACATGGATATCCACAGCAGTCTGATTGTCAGCTGCAGTTGAGAAGATCTGGCTTTTCTTTGAAGGTATTCTTGTGTTTCTTTCTATCAGTTTTGTGAATACACCACCCAATGTCTCAATTCCAAGTGATAAAGGTGTTACATCTACCAGCAGTATGTCCTTGCCGAACTCTCCGGTTAAGACACCACCTTGAATGGCTGCGCCTAAAGCAACACACTCATCTGGGTTGATACCTTTGTGAGGCTCCTTGTTGGTGATTCTTTTTACTGCATCCTGTACAGCTGGTGTTCTTGTAGAACCGCCAACCAGTATTACCTTGTCAATGTCGCTGGCAGTCAGTTTTGCATCAGCCAGTGCTTTTTTCGTAGGGTCAACAGTCTTATCCACAAGGAATGAAGTGATTTCATTGAATTTTGCTCTGGTTAAATCAACATTCATGTGTCTAGGTCCATCTTGAGTAGCAGTTATAAATGGTAGATTGATGCTGGTCGACATTGTGGATGAGAGTTCTTTTTTTGCATTTTCTGCAGCCTCTCTCAATCGCTGCAAAGCCATCTTGTCTTTTCTCAGGTCTATTCCGTTATCTTTTTTGAACTGATCAGCCAGAAAATTGACAATTACCTCGTCAAAATCGTCTCCACCAAGATGATTGTTTCCATTTGTTGCTTTTACCTCAAAGACACCCTCGCCAATCTCCAGAATGGAAACGTCAAAAGTACCACCACCTAAGTCAAATACCATAATTGTATGCAGGTTTTCTTCTTTGTCGATACCGTATGCCAAAGAAGCAGCAGTTGGCTCGTTGATAATTCTTAAAACATTTAATCCCGCAATTTTTCCAGCATCTTTCGTTGCCTGTCTTTGACTATCTGTGAAATATGCAGGTACTGTTATAACTGCGTCAGTTACCTTTTCTCCTAAGTAGCTCTCAGCATCTGTTTTTAATTTCTGTAAGATGAAAGCCGATATGTCCTGTGGTGTGTAAGTCTTTCCATTGATTGTAACTTTATGATCACTTCCCATATGTCTTTTTATAGACGAAACAGTGTTATCAGGGTTTGTGATTGCTTGTCTTTTTGCTGTTTCTCCGACGAGTCTCTCGCCGTCTTTTGTAAAAGCAACGATTGATGGCGTTGTTCTTTTTCCCTCGGAATTTGGTATAACGACAGCTTCTCCACCTTCCATAACGGCAACGCATGAATTCGTTGTTCCTAAATCAATACCTATTACTTTACTCATTTTTTTATCCTCCTTGTTGTTATCTTGACACTTTGACCAAGCTCGGTCTTATGACTTTGTCTTTTAATTTGTATCCCTTCTGGAATACATCTATTACTATATTCGACTCAACACCCTCAACTTCATCTGATGACACGCCATGATGCAGGTATGGGTCAAATGCCTTGCCCAATGCTTCAATTTCTTTCAAGCCTTTTTTCTCTAAGGTTTGTTTAAGTTGTGTATAAATCATATAGACCCCATCCCGAAAGCTGCCTGTTTCGTCTGTGGACTCAATGGCACGATCCAAGTTGTCTAAAATTGGTAGAAATTCACAAATTGTGTCTTCTACTGCACTAATATAAATTCTGTCTTTTTCTCTTTCAGCTCTGCTCTTATAATTCAAAAAATCAGCCTGAAGTCTTAATAGTTTTTTACTCATATCATCTTGAACTTCCTCTTCTAATACTTCCTCGTCAGCCATTTCTTCATCGTCTGTCACTTCTTCTGCTAATAGTTCTTCAATGATCTCCATATCTTCATTATCAGAAGCTGCTTTTTCTATTGATTCATCTCTTTCTTCAGGATGCTCATTCTTCACATTTCTAGAATCTCTAGCTTTACCCATCCGTTTCACTCCTTTTACTATCTGTGTAATTTTCATTGATTAGTTTATTGATATTAAATGACAAAGATTTGACCATAGATATGACATTTTTATAATCCATTCTAGTGGGTCCAATCAGTCCGACTTTTCCGATGATGATACCATTTAACTTATAGGTTGCTGTCACTATGCTGCATTCCTTGATTTGTTCAAACTCATTCTCTTTGCCAATCAAAATGCTCAGGTCTTTACCCTCAACATTCAGCAGTGCTTTTGTGAAAGACTCCTTGTCCTCGACGAATGACAACAATTCTTTCGCCTTGTTAGTGTCGCTGTATTCAGGATAATTTAATATATTTGTCAAACCATCATAGTACAATTCAACTTTTTCATATTGATTGGCTGTGTTCATCAGCAGCACCATCAACTCATCCAGTTTTTCGTCAAATGATTCCCTGATGCTATAAATCTCACGCATAATCTCATTTTTCAGCTCTCTATTAAGCATTGATAGTTTTACGCCACTCAGTTTAGCTGTAAGGAGATTTGATATCCGATTCAACTGGTCATGCGGGATTGCGCTAGTCATGTTGAAAACTACATTTTTAATTATGTTGTTCTCCGTTACTATAACCAGTAAAATCTTTTTGTCCGAAACAGGCACCAATTGTATATGCTTAAGTTTTGATTCCTTAAGTTGCGGCGTCATTGCAAAGGATGTATAATGCGTAAAATTTGACAGAATCCTTGCGGAATTTTTGATGAAACTATTCATTTCATTTATTTCTTCCTGTAGAATTCTGTTGATTTGATCGCTGTATTTGCTAACAGAAGTGCTTTTCAACAAACTATTGACATACAAGCGATATGCTTTGTCTGTAGGGACTCTGCCGGCCGAGGTATGAGGTTGTATCAGATAACCCAATTCTTCGAGGTCTGACATTTCATTACGTACCGTTGCTGAACTTATTCCCATATTGTGCTTTTTTGAAATAGTTCTGGAACCTACAGCCTCACCTTCCTGTATATAACTGCTGATGATAGCTCTAAGAATCTTAAGCTTTCTTTCACTCAGTTCCATTATTATCACTCCCTTGTTAGCACTCTCTCTTGATGAGTGCTAAGCTCATGACAATAAGATACTACTATATGGTGCTTTTGTCAATACTTAATAAATTGATTTTCCTATATTAATAGCTCGACAAAAACAGAATTAGACAGATCCATTCCCAACCCGGTGAGCCTGAAGTGGGTTGTGTCAAATTCAATTAATCCATTCATTTCAAGGGTATCCAATATCTTTTTGTACTCATTGTAGTAACTGTCCGAGATTGCTCTAAACGCTTCTATCTCAATACCTTTAGTCTTCCTCAATCCCAATATAAGATATTCCCAGACGATATCCTTTCCTTGTATTAATTCACCTTCAGAGCGACTCAATCTCTTATCTAGCAAATCATGGATGTAATCATCCAGATTGGTTGTGTTTGAATATCTTTGTTGATCGATAAAGGAATGAGATGATAGCCCTAGTCCCAAATAAGCCTCTCTGGACCAATATTTAAGATTGTGACGGCTTTCATAACCTGGTAAGGAAAAATTCGATATTTCGTATTGAATAAGGCCTTTTTTTCCAAGCATTTCTATAATCTTATGATAGACTTCTCTTTCCTGCTCATCACTTGCAAGTTGTATTTGATTATTCTTTAGCATGCTGTGAAAAGGGGTGTTTTCTTCTACTTTCAATGAATAATAAGATAGATGGTTGATATCGTGATCAACTATTTTATTGATATCAGAGGTGACATCGTCTATGCTCTGACCAGGAAGATTGAACATCAGATCTACACTGACATTTAAAAATCCTGCCTGATGTATATCCGACAGGGTTTTCTCAGCTTCCTGAGAGTTGTGGATCCTTCCAATTTTTTTCAAAAGATGGTCATTGAACGTCTGGACACCAATACTCATTCGATTTAGACCTGCTGATCTGTAATCTTTGGCCTTGGGGATATCGATGGTACCTGGATTGACTTCTATGGTACTCTCGCAATTCTTTTCGATTTCAAACCATTTATATAAGTGATTCAATAGCTCATCTATATATCTCGGATCGACCGCAGAGGGTGTTCCTCCGCCTATGAAAATGCTATCTACCACATAATCATTCGACAAGTGCTTATATAAATCAATCTCTTCCTTCAAAGCACGAAAGTAATTCGCCACCAATTCAGTATCCAGATTTGTGCCTGAGCAAAAATCACAATACAAGCACTTTTTAACACAAAAAGGCACATGTACATATATACCAAGTTTGCTTTTCATATTATATTCTCCAATGGGCTGGTCTATTTTTTCTCATCAAACTTGAGTACAGTCAAGAAAGCCTCCTGAGGTACTTCCACACTGCCTACCAACCGCATTCTTTTTTTACCTTCTTTTTGCTTTTCAAGGAGCTTTTTCTTTCTGGTGATATCTCCGCCGTAACACTTTGACAGAACGTCCTTTCTCAATGCTCTAACAGTCTCCCTGGCAATGATTTTGGAACCAATGGTGGCTTGAATCGGAACTGCAAACATGTGTCTGGGGATAACATCCTTCAGCTTTTCGACCATGTTTCTTCCTCTTTCATAAGCCTTGTCTTCATGCACAACTATTGAAAAAGCATCAACCAGCTCGTTATTAATCAGTATGTCCAACTTGACTAGCTTGGATTCCTGGTAGCCGGCAAGCTCGTAATCTAGTGATGCGTAGCCTCTGGTCTTTGATTTAAGCGCATCAAAGAAATCATAGATAACCTCGTTCAATGGCAGCTTATAATGCAAAATAACCCTAGTTTTCTCAATGTACTCCATGTTGATGAAAACACCTCTCCTGTTCTGACACAGTTCCATTATTGGGCCTACGTAGTCAGATGGTGTCATGATGTTGGCATTGACAACCGGTTCTTCCATATATTTAATCTCAGTCGGAGACGGTAGATTCGTCGGATTCTGAATTTGAAGCACTGTCCCGTCATGTCTATAAATATTGTAAATAACACTCGGAGATGTCGCTATGATATTGAGATCAAACTCCCTTTCCAATCTCTCCTGAATAATTTCGAGGTGCAGCAGGCCAAGAAAACCGCATCGAAACCCAAATCCTAAAGCAACCGAAGTCTCTGGCTCAAAAATCAAGGCAGCGTCATTCACTTGTAATTTCTCCAATGCGTCTCTGATATTATTAAAGTCTTCTCCATCTGCAGGGTAAATCCCACAATAGACCATAGATATGACTTTTTTATAACCGGGGAGCGCTTCCTTCGCAGGATTGTTTACCTTGGTAATTGTATCACCTACTCTGCAGTATTTGACGTCTTTGATGCTCGCCGCAAGATAACCGACGTCACCGGCTGTTAACTCTTCAACAGGCAATTGTCCAAGACCCAAAACCCCTACTTCTGCCACTTCGAAGGTTTTGCTGGCAGCCATCATTTTGATGACATCTCCCTTTTTCACTCTGCCTTCTTTTACTCTAATATAGGCAACAACGCCTTTATAACTATCATAATACGAATCGAATACCAAGGCCTTCAATGGTGCTTCCGGATCTCCTGAAGGAGGCGGTATCTTCTTGACAATAGCCTCTAAAACATCTTCTATGTTGATGCCTTCCTTGGCAGATATCATTGGCGCATCCTGTGCTTCCAGTCCTATAACATCCTCTATCTCGTTCTTTATTTCTTCCGGTCTGGCGCTAGGTAAATCTATTTTATTGATGACAGGGACAATCTCCAGATCTTGATCCAACGCAAGATAAACGTTGGCCAATGTCTGAGCCTCAATACCCTGTGCGGCATCCACTACCAGCACTGCTCCCTCACATGCTGCAAGACTCCTTGAAACCTCATAATGAAAGTCCACATGCCCCGGTGTATCTATCAGATTCAATATATACTCATTGCCATCCTTAGCCTTGTAAACCAATCTAATCGTCTGCAATTTGATGGTTATACCTCGTTCTCTTTCCAAGTCCATATTATCAAGAAGCTGTTCATGCATCTCTCTTTGGGTCAAAAATCCAGTCTTCTCTATCAATCGGTCTGCTAAAGTGGATTTGCCATGATCTATGTGTGCAATTATAGAAAAATTTCTAACATATTTTTGTCTGTCTATCACTTGTTCCTCCTATGTATATAATCCGAATGTAATTATAACAGATAATCTATAACTTTTAAAGACGATTTTATATTGAAATTTCCACTAATATGTAATATAATTCTTTTGATAATGGAATTAGAAAGATATTTTTAAAATTTATATTGATTTTTTAGCGGTAAGACTGTATAATTTAAAAGTCGCGAAATTTTAATATAACTTTATGAAAATAGATATAATGCACTGAAGGAGGTGAATTCCATGGCAAATATTAAATCAGCTAAAAAAAGAATTCTAGTTAATGCAAAAAGAAATGACATCAACAGAAGTAGAAAATCAGAAATTAAGACATACATCAAGAAGTTTGAAGTAGCGGTTAACGCAAACAACTATGATTCAGCTAAGGAATTGTTATCCCTTATACAGAAAAAATTAAACAGAGCTTCAACAAAAAGCACAATGCACACAAACACAGCTGCTAGAAAAGTAGGCAGATTGACAAAGAGACTGAATACGATCGCATAAAAACCAGGTGACCCTGGTTTTATTTTTTAGCAGCCGATATTATCATATTGATACCGGTTTCAATATCTAGCAACCCTACCTTGCTTTTTTTATCATATGTATAACACATTTCATATATCTCTCTAATCTTATTATCTCCGGCCATTCTAATCTGCTTTCTCATTTTGTTGAATGCATAGCTTCTCAGATTTGTCGATTTCATCATCTCATCCTGTCCGAAACCATCCTGTTCCATGGTGACGATCATAAGCAGCAATCTGTAGTGTCTGGCAATCATATAGAAGATATACTGGGCTGCTACATTGTTTTCTATCATATCCACAACCATTTCATAT
>CAKMKB010000093.1:0-14247 GCA_927435965.1 uncultured Clostridia bacterium | reverse complement strand
CCTGGGCAAGTCACAGCAGACACTTCTTGTACCGCAAATTGCCATTCTAAAGGTTGACTAACACTGATTGAGAAAATCAGAAATATGATTTTTACTCTTAGCGTAAAGTTATTGTAGGGAAAAAATATAAAAAGAAAGTCTCTTTCATGTTATGATAAGTTTGGCAACAAAATCTAACAGAAGGAGCTTTCTTTTTATATTTTTTTCCTACAATAACTTTACGCTAAGAGTAAAAATCATATTTCTGATTTTCTCAATCAGTGTTAGTCAACCTTTAGAATGGCAATTTGCGGTACAAGAAGTGTCTGCTGTGACTTGCCCAGGTTTGCGGGCATTTATCTTCTTACACTATTAGAATACGGACTGCAAGGTGCGATGCACTTCGTTCAACTTTTCGAATGTAAAGTCCTTCATATTCAACCCTACGCTTGAGACTGTGGTTTAACATTTGTTATTTCAATTTTCGTTTAGTAACTCTAATGCACGTTTTTTTGCCCAATCCGTATTCTTGATTCTCACTTTCCCTATGCTTTTATTATCTATGGAAAATATAGTTGTTCTACGAGTAAAATCACCACTTTTGTCATACTCAACTGCTTGGTATTCATAACCTTCAACCGAACTTCCGGGATATGCAGGCCGCCAATACGTTAGAATGAGCACCCGCTCTTCGGTGTTTAGTATCACCTCAAATAAGTTTTTGGTGTTGAGGATTTCATTTTGCGCATCAGCACTCAATAGCCTGAATTCGTGGCAAGCGGGCTTACTTCCATTTATTGTGCCTCGAAACTTTTCCGCGCCCATTTGTTTCCAAGTACCTTCCCAATAAGTACGGTTGTATCCAGCATTTGTGCTGCTACCGGTATGACTGGTTTCTACTAAAACAGTGTTTGTGCGTTCTTCAGTGGATTTCATTTGTGGTTTTTTTGGAGTCGGTTTTACCTTCTTTCCCTCTGAAAAGTAATGACCGTATACCCACAACGCGCGGTCTACACTGCGTCCTTCATAAATCGCATTGCCAAAGACGAGTTCAAGTTTTTTCTTATACTCATTGTAATGTGCCATATCTCCCTCCACACTGCCAGGTAAGCCCATATATTTTATACTGTTACCTGGTGCGGCATCAGACAAAAAAGCATCTAACGATATCTCGGCGAACTTGTCGTAAATCGGGCATCGACCTTGAGACAAAAAGTACAAAAGTGTTAATACTTTAACTGAACCGAAATACGGCACTCGCATATCATAAAGAATTCTGTATGCCTTGTGCATGTCAGTCCGAGATAACTCTTTCAATTCATCAAGTCGTAATGTGAGCATGTCTATCATTGGTCTTAAATTTATATTCTTGCGGTATGGCAAATCATCATAAATGAATGTGTTAGGAAAATCACCAGTGTAAACGACGGAATTTATTGACGCATTATGATTGATTATTCCGACTTTCCACGCAACTATCAAAGGAATATCTTCTGGGGTTACACCTCTTCGTAAAATCTCGTCTATTTTCTCTTCTACGAACCTGCTTGTCTTATTCTTCGGGATTCGCACCGTAGAGCCTATGTAATAATATGGCTCATAGTACGCGACAAATTCTTGCAGAGATAGCGGTTTGCCACTTTCATTATAAAACATAAATATTCTCCTTCCTACTGTCTTACAGTAGTATTCTATTGCTGTATTGCGGGCTAAACAACTTTACTCTCAGCCTACTGATGTGCCTAATCGCGCTTTTCATCTACAGTTACTTTTATATGAAAACATCTAACTGAGATTCGGCATCGATTCCAAAAGCTTGTTTTATTCGTCAATTTTTCGAAGATTTGACTTTAATTCATTTAAGGTTCCAATAGTTTTCATGGTGAAACAACCTCCTAATTTGTATTATACTTGCTTCTTCTGACCATATCACAATATCAGACCGCAGAATATTCCTCCACTAACCTTTCAACATACATCAGTCTTCCATGCCCCAATGCTGCATAATAATCGGCATGCATTTTGCACGCTTCGACAGCTTTCTGTAGTGCTGATTGACCATAATCTTCAAGGATATGATCTAGGAAATATCTTGTTGAATACTCATTTAATGTCCTTGTATATTTTTCTCCGTTCATCATTGCCAAGAAGTTAGAAATGTAGTCTCCTGCTGATCCTGCATTCATCCCAGTCAATCTAACGATTTCGTCCTTTCCTTCGCTACGAGTTAAGGTTCCTTCATATACTCTCTTTGAAACTTCGTATGCAACTGCTGACATATCGGTTGTTAGCACAGCGTTTCTAGATATATCGACCGATTGTTGGAATGCGATTGAATCGATCTTCTGAAGTGCTGTTTTTAATTTATCGAACTGAGATATAAGCCATTCGAAATGCTGTGGATATTGATCAGGATTATGGACGTCTGCATCAATAGAATGGAGAATTCTCTTCGCTGCGCTTTTCTCGCGACTAGTGTACCACTCAAGTGAAGAACCATATGCATTTTCAATTTCCGTTTTTAAGGACTCCAACCGAGTAAAATCGTCAGTCCGGTAGACATAAAAACCAATCCTAAGTATCTTTTGACGCATGATCTGAAAAAAAATATGGTAATCCCTGCTCCCAATAGTGACATCATACCAATCGTCATACTTTGGTTTACGGGAAGCAATATCTTCCATTCTACCTTCTGACTTACAATACTCCACGAAGTTACTCCAAAAGGCATACCTACGATGATGCCGATCAGTAAGCACTCTCGCAGTTCCTTCTTGAGGTTCCTTTTTTTCTTGCTGTTTTACTAGATGGATATCGTTCACTTCGAGCAACTCTGGAATCACAACTCGTCCATCATTCACAAAATCAATATGCAGCAGATGCTTCTTCTGCTCATCAGAAAGTGCAACGCCCCATCTACTACTCATAAAGTCTAGTAACATAAGTCCGCGTTTCATTATGTTTTGTGCGTTCCAGTCTATCTCACCAGCTACTTCAATCTCCGAGTGGGAACCATTTATATATCCTCTTCGTCCAGAAGATGAAGGATTCTTTTTGTCATGGAAGCTATCATTTTGAAGTGAAGAATTTATACTCTGAGCAAGGGGGAGAAGATTCCCCAATGAAGCCGATAATAACTTTATCTCATTATCATCATACTGTCTGAACTGGTTGCGCCAATACCACTTACTCGGTGTCTGTGGCAATATGTGTTCAATAGTAATTTTATCTTTTTCAACCTTTGTGAACATATTCCAATCAACCTTTTGCAAGTTATTACGGGTCGACAATTCATGTTCATATTCGTATAAGTAGTATCTAAGATCACGCCACCCATAAAAACCATCACCTGCAGCGAAACGTCTGTCAGTACGAGTAATGAAGTTGGCTACCAGTGATGTCATGTCTGAAATAACAGTATTGTTCAAATCATCAGTTACAGCCGATAATTCAATAGTGCCATGGAGTATGTCCCTTGCTTTATTATTATAATCACTGCTTTTATAACTCGTATTAAACCCACCCATCCGGAAAGAGAGAAAAATAAAACGCTCAATTGCTTGAAGTAGTTTAATACGTTCTTTTAGTAAAGTTTTCTTTACTGTAGCAAGTACCGTCACAACAAGCGGGCGAAAATATCCAATACCTACTCGATTTAATTTATCAATCCACACTTTTTCTCCATCTGACAAAGTAGTGCTATCGTTTGGAAAAAAGGTGAAATACCAATGCTCAGCCAGTGCCTTCAAGCTGTTTACATAGTCACTAATCTCCAGAGGAGCAAGTTTACTGACCATAACCGTTTCGGTTTCCTGAGCTTCATCTTCCAAATCGTCATCTTCTGTGGGTTCAAATCCAGGAAGTGGGTCAGCTCCGTTGACTTGTGCTATCACTGTAGATTTCTCAAACACATTTTTTGCAGAAAACTTGTTCAGAAGGAAACGGATATAATCGTCTCCCCGTTTTCGCGAATATTGAAAATATGTGATCCAATGTGCCCTTAAAAAGTCATCGTCAGAAAGCGGAGCGTTCTGATTTCGACCAAGCTGATAATAGACTTCCTTCCAGGCGTCATTAATGTTTTTCCTAAGTTGTTCCTTATTCAATGCATCAAATTGTTTGTCATCGAACAGGGTCGTGAGGTATATAAGTCTGTTTTTCAGCAACTCTAAATTAGTCAACTTCTTACCACGGTTGTTCATGGTCTCAAAAGCAACAAAAACATCATAATCATCTTCAATTTCATGCAGGTTGAACATCAAACGTAAAGTCAGTTTCTTATAGAGCTTTTCAATGCCTTCTATGCCTTCGCCTTCATACATAGCACCCAGATTATTGGCAAAAAAATTCTTCGCATATTTTAGGTTCTTTGTGTAGTAAGTCTCAAAAACCGCACCACCAAAAGGCTCCTCAAATACTTTATATTTGAGGTAGTCCGAACTGGGATTATCAGTCTCATAACCGAAAAGGTATGTTGTCACGATGTTATGTGGTGGCCGCTTTCTCAAGATATATTTCGCCTTTATGTCTTTTAAAGATTCGTACCCAAGGAATATCTCTTCGTCAGGCATGTCTTTATTAACAGCAAGTCTTTTAATAAAAGCTACGATTTCATACATCAGAATTGAGAATGTAGTCAATCGTTGCTGTCCGTCTACTACATGAAAGGGCTTATAGCCTATATCAAGTAGCCAAATATCTTCATGCCAAAGATGTGTATCCTTGCGGTTTACAGCTTTCAAAGATAGCAAGCCGGTGTAATGATACCTATCCTCATGGAGGTTCAGAAGATCTTCCCAAAAATCGACAAGTTGCTCATGCTTCCATGCGTACCCACGCTGATAGTCAGGAATGCGAAACAATCGATTTTGGAATAGAACCGATAATGATTGAAGTTCATTTGCCATAAAATATCTCCTAACATAATCAAGTCAACTATCAACAACCTTTGTGTCTGTAAAGGTCTAAGTTGCAATCTATTTAACTACACAATGCAACAATAGTATGAACTAGAGAGACTATTGAAACAAAACCATACTTGTTCCTAAACAATTAGACGATTATTAATTCTGTCAATGACACCTACTATTCTTTTTGCTACATCAAGTTTCCCATCGAATAAATCCACCACATTACCGCGCTTATTAAATGGATGTTCATTGAGTACGCGCTTGTCTAAACTGCCGTTTTTTATCATATAATTGACCACTAGTTTAACAAACTCCATTTGATTGATATTAAGACTTTCATCAGATAAAAACTCCGAAAACACTGCGTTGGCTGCATGAGGGTCTAGACCTACAATCTTACTGACCAGTTTTAATAACGGTTCGTCACCAAACTCCTTAAGATAGTCATCTTTTGTTCCTAGATCTTTCCATAATACTTTCTCTAGGTATTTGATGTCTTTTTCCGTTAACGGATTATTGTTACGTAGTTTGTAGATTGCTAGGTCATCTTGATGCTCCATAAGATACTTATCAACCTTTTTGCGGTAGCTTTGCATGTCATTAACAGAATATTCCCCAGGTCTTTCTTTCGATTCTGTGATTTCATCTTTAAAATTAGTATAATAAATCACACCGGTTGTTGTGTCTAAAAATCTAATTAGTTCCCTAAAAGCTTTTCGAACTTCTTCATGATCAAAAATATCTGCTTCTTCCCAGTGTTCATCGGTTTGAACTTTATAAATCAAAACTTCTTGCATTCTAACTTTATCAATGCTGCCTTTAAAGGTTAACTTTTCTGCAGTGACGACCACTCGATTTTTAGGTTTTGAAGCAGGTATTCTTCTTAAGTCTGCATACTCAATGGTGTACATCAAATAATCAAAGCGCTTTGCCAGCTCATCGTCATCTATAGCTGATATAAGGGGAGCAACTTGTTCTTCAAGTTCTCTGATATCAGAATCAGAAAGACTTTCATAAGTTCTTTCTTGACTGTACTTGTGAAGGAATTGGATTTTCATCCTTGCATTAAATTTACTTTCGTCAATTGACCTTACTTCTTTCAATATACCATCAATTAATGATTTTCTATGGACTATTAATTCATCCATTTGGTAGTCCATGTGTTGAAGTTCCTTGATTATACCTAAACGGATATTGAAAATGTTCTCAGTCAGTGATTTCATCATCTTAGCTTCTTTACCGTTTTTATTGATTCTAAAGAACTCAAAATTGCCACAGTAATCAAAGATTCTAAAACCTTCTTTATGAAGACCCACCCCATGTAAATCTTCACATAGTCTGGTTCCACGGCCAATCATCTGCCAAAACTTTGTTTTAGAACGAATTCTTTTGAAGAATACAAGGTTAAGAATTTCTGGGATATCAATACCTGTATCAAGCATATCAACCGAAATAGCAATCTGTGGAAGTTTGTTTTTCACTTCGAAATCATCCATAGTGCTTTCTACATAATTTATGCCTGTGTAAACTGGTTTGGCAAAATCACCTTTATATCCTGGATAGAGTGTATTAAAACGCTTTACAATAAAATCTGCATGTTTCTTATTCTTAGCAAATACAATCGTCTTGCCTAATTTATCTCCACCTTCAACTTTAAGACCTTTCTCCATCAACTCTTGTATAACAGTATCGATGGTATTGTCATTGAACAGAAAGGAGTTCAGGGCTTCACTGCTAATATCTCTTACATCATCGTCAAATGTTTCTTCAAACAGTTCTTTTTCTTCGTCAGATAGATCATCATAGTGGATGCCTTGCTCTAAAAACTTCATCTTCGTCTCAATTGTGTGGTAAGGCACTAAGAATCCATCTTCTATAGCTTCGCCTAACTCATAGGCGTAGGTTGGTACATTGTTTTCTAGTTCAAAAATAGCATAGGTATTTTTATCAAGGTCACTCTTAGGTGTTGCTGTTAGTCCTAATAATATGGCATCAAAGTAGTTAAAAATATCCTGATATTTTTTGTAAATGCTTCGGTGACTTTCATCAATAATAATCAGGTCAAAGTGCCCACTGGTAAAAAGCTTCTGATCTCGTTTATTTTTTACATCGTCAATGGCGTTCATCATTGTTGGATACGTGGAAAAAACCATCCGACTCTCAGGATTATCTCTACTATCTAATAAATTACAGAGAGAAAGCTCCGGCAGCAGTGCCTTAAAGTGCTTCTTAGCTTGCCTCACTAAAGCTGTACGATCTGCTAGGAAAAGAACATTTTTAACCCATCCTCTTTTAATCAAAACATCTACAATAGATATAGCAGTTCTTGTCTTGCCAGAACCTGTAGCCATCACGAGAAGCGCTTTGCGGCTTCCTTTATCCAAAGCATCACAAACCGCAGTAATCGCCATTTTTTGATAGTGACGATTGGTAATCGCATCATTAATATCTGGATTTGTCAAAAGAGCTTTATTCTGTCTCTTAAAATGAAGCCACTCAAGCTCTTCTTTAGTGTATATGCCTGATACTATGCGTTCAGGATAGCTGCGATCATCCCATAGAAAATATTCAAACCCATTGGTGTAAAATATCATTGGTCGGAGTTTATATTCTTCTTCCAAACAGTCTGAATAACGCTGTGCTTGAATCTGACCACTTCGAGGATTGATACTGGTCTTCTTTGCTTCAATTAAAGCGAGCGGTTTACCATTATCACCATAGAGGACATAATCTACATAACCAAGTCCGGCCTGGTTTGGCATACCCTTTACTTCTATCTCTTCAAGGCAATCGTTGCCGATAATCCAACCACTTAATTCAATCTCCAGATCAATGTACATCTTTCTGGTTTTGAATTCAGTAATCTCATCAACCTTGAAATACCGATTTTTCTTATTCTCTAAACGTTTTGCTTTATTTTCAAGTCTTAATGCTTCATTTTCGTTAACGACTTCTTCAATCTTGCGGTCTTTTGATCCCAAGCGTTCATATAAGTCTTTCAGTTCATCTCTGGTTTTTCTTTTCTTTTCATTATCCCCCAGTAGACTTTCATCAAAAACAACTTCTTTGTATTCATCAGAATAACAATAATCAATCCAAGAGATAAATTCAAATAGATTACGAAGCGCTAATACAGCCTGTTCTCTTAGAATTGGAGTTGCTGAATGAACTGCTTTATTACCTAGTTTTTGAATGTATGTGATCATTGGAAAAAGACTTGAATCAATAATCCCTTTGAAACGGTAATCATGAATCAAAGAGGCAAGGTTGTCCTGATAAGGGGCCTCTAATTCATGGTCAAAGCTAAATACCCATTTTACGGCTAATTCTAATGCTCTCCTAGCAAGAATAGCTGTACTGGCATAAGAAACCAACAGACTCTTCTCTGCTTCGATACAAGCGTATGTAAAGTCTTTATACTTCTCTTCTTTCTTTAGAAAATCAAAGTTGTAGCACATGTTATTACCCCTTTTTTGTTAAACATGTATTAAATTACTAAGCGTTTAAGTGTGATAAGATGTATATATTTCATCAAATTTCAATTTATATGGTCTTTTTATCTATCATCCTATAGCTGCGTAAAAATAACCTATTTCCTGCCCATTAATATTAAGTGAGATATCAAAAAGAAACTATCTACAACCTTCTATCATCACCAATTCGAAGTGTTTTTTCTGTCTATCAACCAACCTAGTCCTGTAATATATACTCCCAAGATGATGATTCCTATAAGAATGGATGCACCTAATAATGACCATAACTGTAATAAACCAATATTGATACTCAAGAATAACAAATAAAGAAAACTTCCTATTGCCGGAGTAGATGATCGTTTATAAAAAAATCCAACTGTTGAAAACGTAACCACATGTAATACTGGTTCCATAGCAAAATTTATCAAAAATCCGTATTTGAGATCCTCGAATGGATTTGGAAGAAAAAACAATCTAATTAATAAACTCAACCCAGAAATATACTTATACATAATCTAGCTCCTTATTAAAAGTGAATTTACCAGTAAAGTTCAATACATAACACTAAGATTCAACGAAAACCATGTTAGCTTTATACCCACTAACCAATCTTTGAAACAATCCTTAATCAATGTTATACCTACCTTAATACACTTAACTGGTTTATGGTTCAACACCGAGATCTTAAGACGGATAGGGACACAAGTGTCATTTGATAAAATGAAATTCTTGATACTTTTCTAGTTCCTTCATGACCATTCATACTTGTTATTGATTTTGAAATGACTAGTTATTTAAACAAATTAAATATTGACTTCTTCTTTCATTGCTTTAACAATTAATTTATTCATCTCAGAATGACCTTCCCAAGCTTTGATACATGCGCTTCTATCATCTGTCGAAGGGAAATGTTTAGTTGAGTAAAGTATAGCTTCCTTAACATAACTAGATGGTTCACTAGCATATCGGTTTCTAATTAATCTTCTAATTGTTCCGTCCCCATGTTTACTCGCAACTAAAGCACAAAGTGCTCTAATGACCTCTGACCTATTATTGTCTTCCAGAATAGTATATGCTCGCATAGGTATGCTGTTAGATATACTTTCTAGTGAATAAAACATACCTAATATCCACATATTCTGCCAATCATACTTCAATTTATCTTTCAAAAAAGTATCTTCTAGATAATCAAGAACATTTTTACCTTCAACTTGAGACTTAAGATATCTAATATAAATACTGGTTAAATGTGGATGAGTTTCTAAACCTTTAAGCGCTTCATCAATTGCATAATCATTTTGAGCAAAGGCAAATCTTGGTAAGCAGAATTTATCAATCTTATCAATGCTATTAGGAGATTTAAATCTCATTTCAAATAATTCCTGAAGTGCTTTCATTTCGATTTCCTCTTCAAGTTCTTCTATCTCAAATGGATCAAAACTATATCCTAAGGAGTCAATACCATAGTGATTCAACTCTCTTTTTGCAGCTTCAAATAGTCTATCAATTTCTGTCTCCTCATAGTGCAGATCTTTAGTACTAAGAATCTTTGTTTTGTATTCATTAAGATAAAGTCCTTCTTTTCTAACATAACTACAGATATCAATCAGAGTCTTCGTTGCATCTTTCTCAGTATCAAAAAACATCCAATAGTCATCTACGAACCTAATAAATTCAATATTCTTTGAATTTAAATATGAATCAAATGCTGTAAGATAGTAATTTCCTAAAACATCTGATGGAAATATTCCCTGTATAATCCCATGAGAATCTTTAGCTGTATGAGCCGATAAAACCTTTTCAATAACACTTGTTAATTCAGATTCAATATTGGTTGAACGAAGGATATTTACTAGCACATGCTGATAGATCCTTTCAAAGTAACATGCAATATCAGTAACTAATGCATAACTATAAAAAATCGATTCACAGTTCTCTGTTATCTTTTCTCTGAGCTCGTTATACTTCTTAGAAACTGAAACAAATAGTTTTTCAGGTGAATCACTTTCAACATCATACTCATTGCTAAACACTCTTTTTCTATCTATACCCAACTCAATTCTATCAATAATCAAATCAATAAGTGCTTGATAAAATAACCTATCGATTGGATTCAAAATTGCTCCTGGTCTCGTCAACCCCGACTTTTTAGGAACTTCAATTACTAATGGTAATAGAGGATTATATTTACCTCCACCAAGCTGAGATTTCAAAACTTTCCATAATTCATCTTTCGCATTTTCATATACTGAACTATAATGCGGTGCAATAATAAAATCGCTTCCAACATCGTGTAAAATCCTAGATATTGCTAATTCATAATCAATTTTATTTACAAACTTACTATCTAAACCAAACATAATACCTCCTTTTGTTTCAATAATTTAACCTGATACTCCCTTTAACAAACTAACAAGAGTACAGTAGATACTACTCAAAAAAGTATTTGTTACATTGAATCAAATAACATTTATATCTCAGTCAGTGATTCTTGAATCTTTAACTTATAATAACTGTGTCTAACCCAACGTTAATCCATTAAATTAAGCTGTACACTTGATCAAATTACGCCTTAGATCTTCATTCCCAATTGTTTAAGTTCATAAATATAGGACTCAAAATCCTGAATAAATGTATTTAGAAAGATCTCATTGTTAATTCTAGTAGATTGTGCTATTTCAAAACCAGCCTTTTACCTGTCTTTCATAGATATAAATTGTATGTTCTATATCATGTGGATTAAGATCAATGCCTCTAAGTTCGTCATAGACAGTAGTACTACCATCCTGATTTACAATACCACTGATTCCTGGAGCAAGATATAATGGATAATTTCTTAATCTTTTTGGCATAACACACACCTCTTTTGA
Source organism: uncultured Clostridia bacterium (assembly GCA_927435965.1). Lineage (GTDB taxonomy): Bacteria > Bacillota > Clostridia > Tissierellales > Dethiosulfatibacteraceae > 38-11. Next base: position 3,015 of record CAKMKB010000093.1, on the reverse strand, counting down.
TAGATTAATATTTGTAGTTTTCAAAATACTTCTGCATCAACGAATCAAAAAATACCTGTGTTTCATCTAAGGACTTCTGAACTTCAACCTTTAGTTTATAGGGATAATATTCATATATTTAACTGTCAGTGTTAGTTTTTTCTTTTCTTTTCTATCAATAGCGAATCGGAACTACTGATTGAGCAATATGAATATCTGTTTTATAACCATAATGTTTCAAGATTCTTTCTAGTCCTATCTTTGCTAGTTCTCCCTCCATAATCGGAGCCAACATAATTGAGTTAATCGTTCTTTTTTTATCCATTTTCAAATCACAATAGGGAGTGAAAATTCCATTTTTAACGTCAAATCCAACTGTTAATATATCCACCTCAGAAGAAGAATATTCTTTAGGAAGTTTAAGCACAAATCTAAATTCATTTTCATTTTTGAATGCATTATCTTTAAAAAATAATCTTAAACTATCTATATTACTAAGTATTTCACCAAAACTTTCCTGATATGCAACTTGGTTTTCTTGATCCCTATCCTCATCTTTTAATTTGTTGTTTTCTAGAATTTTTGCTTCTAGTCTATTATTAATATCAATCAGTATACTAGCTAGTATTTCAACTTGCTCATCTTCACTATAAATAACCTCACCATACAATACAGAACTCTTTAATTCTTTAATCGAATCAAAGCAATTTAAGATCTGATTAACAGTAATGCCTATATTATATCCTTGATATTTTCCATCCTTTACATAATAATTCCACATTCCAAGAGAATCCTCTAACTTCGAAGTGCAAAATACATAATACCTCATTTTAGTAAATTCGAATGTTGTATTCCAACCGATTCCAGATACTTTTATATCGTCTGTTTCATATTTTTTATCCAATAATGCTATAACATCATCATAACTAAAACTAATTGAACGATCAATATTCTCAAAAGCTTTCTTTAATGGTTTTTCGATATGAATATATTCCGATTTATCATTTAAGAACTGTACATCAGAAAATCTCAATGTAGAATTCATAAGTATACTATGTAAACCACGAGGAGAGGTGTAGTGATATATTTTCTTAGTACTATTTGATTTAATTCTTTTAACAATTGGATTAATATGTTTATACTCAATCTGTTTTTCCACTGTCATTATATCTCCTCACGCAAATATTAATGTTGAGTTAATCATTTGATTGATTACTCAAAATACCTATGCATTAAAGAATCAAATAAAACTTGTGATTCATTCAATGATTCTTGAACCTTAAACTTTGGTTTGTAAGGCCTTCTGTCTAAAGATCATTTTCGATGAATTATCATGCAAGAATCTTTCAACAATCGACACTACTCTGAAGCAATAATTAGAACCGTTTTCTTTAGCTCTTATTTATGAACGATTTACACGTATGACAGTAATGTTGCTCATATTCCCATTTAATAACTGGCGCAAGAATAGAGTCTCTAGACCAACAAACAGGACAGTAATCAATTTTTCCATCCTCACCTTCTGAATAATATAAATTCAACGTCCTATCATATTTTACACTTTCTTTAGTATTCAACTTCTTTCTTAATTCTCTGTTATCACTCTTTAATATAGACATTTCATTACTCATATCCTGAATTTCTTTTTGCACTTCAAGTAACTGACGCATCAAATCTAAATTGTCTGCCTTTTGAGCAACACTTATCGCATCTTTCACAGCTTCATACCAACCCATCAATTGATCCTCCTTATACATTCTGTAATGAAACAACTTGAAATTTACTACCCAAAATACTCCTGCATCAATGAATCTAATAGTATCTGTGTTTCATCTAACGACTTCTGAACTTCAATCTTTAATTTGTCAACTTGTATGATAAAATCACCAAAACTATTTTGCATTTCTATTGGCGGTATAGGAATCGTCAAATCTTTAAGTGTCCCTAAGGGTAATTGCTTAAGTGTTGATTGATTAGATCCTCCAAGCATTGAATGCTGAGCCTCTTGTGTCAATAGATATTGTTTTAAATAATACTTGTTTACTATTCTTGCATCATGTCTCACAACAGCCAAATTTCTTGTAACATTCATTCCAAAACATTCTTTATTTGTCAACATAACTTGCCCAGGCTGTCCAATTACTTGTACTAATAACTCTTCGCCTATCAATCTTGTCTTAGCGTATTTTTTTTCTATTTCACATTCTACTTTATATACATTATCTAAAACTAAATTTCCATTTTTAAAGTCAGATGGTCTTATCATTGGTATTCCTGTTTCAACGTATTCGCCTGGAACTATTATTCCATATGATAGGCCTGCACCTTTTTGTATAATACTGATTAATTTCTTATTTGAATATTCTAAGTCGCCAAACATCTCGACAAATCGGGATTTGATGAGTTTATCTAATTCATCAATTTGTTGCTTTCTCAAAATAATCAATTCACTTACTTTGTCCAAGATAGTTACTATTTTCTTTTGTTCATGTATTTCATGTATTCTAATTTTAATCTCTGATAAAGTTGCTTTGTTTAATGTTATCCCCATTACTGCTTTATTTAGACCTTCACTCCAATCTTTATTCTTAAGCAGATAATATAAATAATCTACAGATATTTCTTTAAATTTCTTATCAATGAAAGCCATGATGGCTTCATTAGAATAAGATTTTTCTGTAGTAATTGCAACTTTTCCAATAGACAATTTAAAGCTCATAACAACTGTATTTGAAGGTATTGCCTTTATACCTGATTCTTCAATTGCTAAATCAGAGAGTTGCTCTTTCGTTTGACCTACATATTTATCAAAGCCTGATAAATCCCTTATTGAAATCCAATCATGTTTACCCTCATTCCAGTATTCACTATTGTTTCTTGCAGGAGTTTTACCCATCTGTAGATAAAATAAATCTTCAAGTTTATATTCTCTCATACCTACCCCTACAAATCTAAATTTAGCATCATCTTCAGCTCTTCTTTTAAATCTAAAATGTCTTCATCAATGGAATCAATTCTTTCCATAATCACCGCTGG
>CAKMKB010000092.1:0-46899 GCA_927435965.1 uncultured Clostridia bacterium | reverse complement strand
GTCCACCAGCAATACACCCTTTTACATATTCGGCATCATTCCAGAAATCCATCGTAAAAATAGGTTTACTATCTCTAAATCTTCGAATTTGATGGTACATAAATTCACGCTGCTCGGCGCTCGCCATTAACTCTGGTGAAGCATCAACGCCTACTGGCATATATGTGAAGAACCAAGCAAATTTTGCGCCCTTGGTAATCATATCGTCAAAATATTTCTCACTGCCTATGGTTTCTGTATTCATGCTTGTGTAACAGCATGAGATTCCAAAAGGCAGTTTTTTGCGTTTGAGAATTCCCATTGCTTTTACAACAGCTGCATAGGTTCCTTTGCCACGGCGAAAATCCGTTTCTTCTTCGAATCCTTCGACGCTGATTGCAGGAACAAAGTTTCTAACCCGCAACATCTCATCTGCAAAGTACTCATCAATTAAAGTAGCATTGGTGAAAGCCAGAAATTCACAGTCATTATGCTTTTCACATAGTCTTATGATGTCGTCTTTACGGACCAAAGGCTCTCCTCCGGAGTATATATACATATAGGTACCCAAAGCTTTACCCTGCTCAATAATGCTATCTAACGTTTCAAAACTCATGTTCATTTTGTTGCCATAATCCGCAGCCCAACAACCAGTGCATTGAAGGTTGCAAGCTGAGGTCGGATCCATTAAGATCGCCCAAGGCACATTGCAGTTATTATCTTTTCTTGATTTTTTCTGCCTCTGACCGCCTATAATTGTTGCATTTACAATAAAGTTTTCAAACATCTTTTTCCGTACATCATCATCAACATCAGTCCAAAGGCTTTTTGTCAACTTATACCAGTTACTATATTCATCAGCTAATGCATTTCTAATAATTTTTATTTGGCTTTCTAAATCTCCATCCTTATCAAACTTTTCAGCCCAATCTAAAATCTTAGGAATGTTCTTATCAGGTTCAGAATCCAGATAAGTTATAACCTTTTTGAATCCATATGATTTTAAACTTTCTGATATTGTATTTTGATTCATAATAATTTACCTCCATTTATAAAAATAATTAACATATATTCCCTTATAAAAAGCCATGTCATTCATACGTACGTATTATTCGTCGAGAAAAAAATGAGAGAATCGCCATATTTTGTTATAGCTTTCTGATATTTAAACATTATTTGAGAGAAACTTTATTATGGATTCAAAGTTATCTTTCATTATGTAATAACCATGCAAATAATGTTGAAGCAGTGTTTCATAGTCATTCTCCAATCTCTTAACTGTAGGATTTCCTGGTCTTATAACAAAAACCTTTCCCTCTACTTCTAATTTTTCTATATCTTTTATTTGACTTTGATACATTGTTGGTCTTGTCAAAATCGTTCTTAATAATTCAGGATATCTTTTATAATAAACCTCACATATTTTTTTCTGATAATATGGTAGTGTCGCCGTGTCGCCTTTATTTCTAGTTAGTATTACTACATTTTTCTTATAACCTTTTGCCATTGCTCTCTGTATGGGAATCGAATCTGCTAAACTCCCATCTAAATATTTACAATCATTGATTTCCACCATAGGGGTAATTAATGGCATGCTTGAAGAAGCTTTTACAATTGCAGAAAGCCTATTATCTGAAATCTTCTCTTGCAAATAATCGGCCTTACCAGTCAAACAATTTGTAACAACCATTTCATTTTCAATTTCAGAATTAAAATAGGTGTTGAAGTCAAAGGGTTTCTGTTTATACGGGTTTTCAAAAAACATTTTATCCAAATCAAGAAATTTTCCTGACTTTAGTAGTTGGTTAAACCCATAAAAACGTTGCGCAGCATCTTGTTTAATCATATTATCACGTGAATGCCCAATCTGTTTTGAGACATAAGCGAGCATATTACATGCTCCAGCGGAAGCTCCAACAACATATGAAAAATATACATCCCTTTCCATCAGATAATCTAAAGCCCCTGCTGTAAATACGCTTCTTAATCCCCCTCCTTCTAATACCAATCCGGCATTTTCCATCTGTTTCCTTGCCCCCTAACGCAACGTAACTCTTTTCTTCAATCTGAAAGTTAAGCCTTCATACTTCAATAGTATGTTTAATTATGCATAGCTTCCATAGCTCAACAGCACAATCGGTCGTCCGTACGATTATGCTGGCAAAAACACTATTGACAATTATTCGTAATAACAATTCTATTATTTCAAATCTAACTTTTCACTAAGATTATTAATATCTTCTTTTGTAGCGATCCCTTCATAATTAATCACTTTTGCTAGTTCTTCACGGATTATATCTCTTAAATCACCTGTTTTGACAAAATCCTTCAAATCCATAGTTTCTTTTATTTCATCTCTTACAAATTTCTTTAATTCTTCACGTTGCTCTTCGCCCTTTTTTACAAGATCCCTAACAACTTCTTGTGCGTCTTTTCTGGTAACCTCACCTTTGTTAACCAGTTCATCTACAACCTTTTCAATTTTTTCTCTTGAGTAGGCAAAGAGTCCTAACCCCATATTGAAAGGTTTTTCTAAAATATTTGACATTTAAATCTCTCCTTTTTATTTTTTTTGATTTTAAGCAAATAATAATTCAATTGCATTTAAAGCTTCAGGTAGCTTTTTTTCTTGAGGATCTAAAATTACCTGTATTGCAGTTCCAAACATTGCTCCTAATAACATCCTGGCTATGGATTTTGGTGTATAAGCCCTTAAATTACTTTTTAAAGGGATGTCATCTAATACGTATTTTTCAATCAGATTTACTAAGTTTTCAAAAAGATTTCGGAGTAAATCGCTAAATTGCGCTGACCAGAGTGACATACTTGTAAAATCATAAAACAATCTAAATAACTTTGGTTTTTCTTCCAAAACTTCCTGGAAATATGTGATAAGATCGGATAATTTTTCTTTAGGCGTTACCCCTTTTCTTAAATGCTCTTCAACTTCCATTAGGTATTCTTGAATCATAATTTTTATTACTTCTTTAAGCAACCCATCCTTATTTTTATAATGATAGGTAAGCTGACTTAGAGCAACTCCAGCTTCATCTGCTATATCACGCATGGATACATTAGCATACCCTTTTGAAGAAATACATTCATATGCAGTTTGCAGTATTTTTTCAGATTGGTTTTCCTTTTTTAGTTCATTGTTCATAATATCACTCCAGTCTACCATTTAGTACGAACGACCGATTTAATATTATTATATTTACTTTTTCTTGCCTTGTCAATATGCTCTTTTTAGGTTTACTGTTTACCCCCCCCCCGTTCATAATAGCATCTTTCATTTTTTACCTATTACTATTATTAACAAAACTTAACAAAACTTTTTAATATTGATACTTTTTTATGAAGTAGATGTTATAGCTTGGTCGTATACTAATAGGTTATTCACCACCACGTTCCATCTCTGTGCCGTCCGTAAAAATAACAACCAATTTTCCATTTTTAAAATGGTGATGTGTTAGTCGCATACCGTAATACCCACAAACTTCATCTCTTCCAAATCAATAAACTTGTGATTGCTTTAGATGTGAATAATATTCATTTACCACAGAAAGCCACTAATATAGTGGTATATTTGCTTAAATCAGCAGCCATCAAATTGTCACAGTTTTATATCAACCTCAAAGCTGGATTTGAATTCAACGGTCAGCTTGTTATCAAAGACCGTTATCTTTTCTATAAGCCTTCTGACCAGCTGCTCATCATATTCAATCAGCTCACCAGTCTGCTCTTTAAGGAACTCTGTCATTTCCTCAATACGCTGTCTCTTGCCTTGGCGCTCAGCATTTTGCACTTGGGTATTTTGCTTTAAATCCCGCAATCGGTAAATCTCATCAGCTACGTTGTTATAGTCAGCCTTGGAATTTGCTAGATTTAGAAGTTCTTTTTGTAACTCTTCCAGCTTCTCATCAAAATCATCGGTGGATTTGTCGTCCTCCTCATTAAGTACGGTAGCAATGTTCACTTGCAAAGTTTCAAGGAAGGTATTCTTACTGCAAAGCGCCTCGTTAATTGCTTTGACAACTGCATTTTGGAGAGTTTCTTCATTTACCGTTGGTGAACAGCAATCCGAGCCTTTCTCCTCAAGGCGGCTGACACATCGCCAGACTATGGACCTGCATCCTCGATTGTTCCAATGCACCCTCCTGTATATTTCTCCACACTCCCCGCAATAAACAATGCTAGACAGTGCATATCGGCTGCTATAAACTCTTTTCTTGCCATTCTTCCCGGTATAGAGATTTGCACGTCGTACTAGCTCTTCCTGCACCTGCATGAAAATTTCACGCGGGATTATAGGCTCGTGGCTGTTTTCAACATAATACTGTGGAACAATCCCATTGTTGACCACGCGTTTCTTGGAAAGGAAGTCCACAGTGTATGTTTTTTGAAGCAGGGCGTCACCGATATACTTCTCATTCTGCAAAATTTTCTTAAGTGTCTCCGGTCTCCACTTCGCTTTATTTGCCGCTGTTAGAATTCCGTCAGCTTCCAAACCTCGTGCTATTTGCAGAAGGCTTGCACCCTCAATATATTCGCGGTAGATGCGCTTCACCACTCCCGCTTCTTCCTGGACAATAACCAGCCGCTTATTCTCTTTGGTGTAGCCTAAGAAACGATTATGATTGATCTGAACCTCGCCTTGTTGGTAGCGATACTGAATGCCAAGCTTTACGTTTTGGCTGAGGGATTGGCTTTCCTGTTGTGCCAATGATGCCATGATGGTGAGCATTATCTCCCCTTTGGAGTCCATCGTATTGATATTCTCTTTCTCAAAAAAAACAGGGATATTTTTGTCCTTGAGTTGTCGGATGAACTTTAAGCAATCCAGGGTGTTTCGGGCAAAGCGGCTGATGGATTTTGTGATTATCATGTCGATTTTGCCTTCCATGCAATCTTGTATCATACGGTTGAACTCATCACGCTTCTTAGTATTTGTCCCACTGATTCCATCATCTGCAAAAATCCCTGCCAGCTCCCATTCCAAGTTGTTTTTGATATAATTTGTGTAATGTTCGATCTGCACCTCGTAGCTTGTTGCCTGCTCATCGCTGTCAGTTGAGACACGGCAGTAAGCAGCAACCCTAAGCTTTGGTTTTTCATCAGTATTTAAATTGTTTCCTAAACGAGCGCGTGCCGGTATCACCGTCACACTTCTATTATTCGCCATCCGTGACCACCACGCTTTCAATTAAACTGTATGCATATTCGGCTTGCTGAAAGGGATCTTCAAAATTAGACTGGGGTTCTGAAGCGAAAAACCGTATTCTGGGAAACACCGTTTTTGAGGCTTTCGGTTCGTATATTCTCCCAAGCATGTGTGCCCTCCTAAGTCTTTCAGCTTCGACCTGTTGAAAAACCTCTTCATCTACTATCCCAGGGTAGAAATCATCTCCTATATAGCGCCTATTTGTAAGCATTTTGGAGATTGCCGGGTGGCAGCGCTTGATACCCGCTTTTTCTGCGGTATCCGATAAAGATAACCCCGAGAGATAAGAATGAAACAAATCCCTTATTTGCGATGCTGCTTTATCATCAATAATCGCTTTGCCATCTTCAATGATATATCCGAATGGTATGTGGTTCATCTATCTCACCAGCCTTTCCTTAAGCGTAATACCGCATTTCATCTTGAAGCCTATTTCGACTTGTGAATATACGATGATTTTTTCTACATAGTTGCCAAATAATAATTCATCAAATTTATCGATAGGCTCTGCCTTTGAAGCATACTTTAAAATCTTTTCAACTTCTGCAGTCACAGTCATTTCTCCGTTCACCAATCGGGAAACGGCTTCCTTTTGCTCCTTTAGCAATGCAGCTTCTTTGCGAATCTCATTGTTCTGTCCATTGAATAAGGCAGGCTCTAAATAGCCTTTAGTCATTAGTCCAACCAGCACTCGTCTCCGTTCCGCATTTTCTTCCATCCTCGACTCAAACATCTGGATTTCAATAAGATTATCTGAGTAGTTTACAGTTTTTAAGCTCTGCAGCAGTGGCTTAAGAATCAGCTTGTACCCAAAAATCAACTTGTTGATCATGGTTAGAAAAGCCTGTTTTATAGCATCATCTCGAATAAACTTCATTGAACATCCTGAAATGTCGTAGATGTGTTTAGAGCAACACCAAGCAATATATTTGTTTTCTGCATCGCCCTGTATCCTTCTTTTAAGGGTACCGCCACACTCGGAGCACTTTATTTTCCCGGACAGCACATACCTATTTTGGTATTTGCTGGTCCCCTTTTCTATCCCTTTTTCTTTTGCCCGTTGACTGAGCAACTTGCCTACGGCTTCGAATTCCTCATGGCTGATAAGCGCCTCGTGATGGTTTTCAATAAGGAACTGGTCTTTTTCGCCGTGGTTGTTATGCCTGTTGAAATGCTCATCGGTGTAGGTCTTTTGTAAAACCACATCTCCGGTGTATCTCTCGTTGTATAAAATACCTAGAACCGTGGAGGCTGTCCACTTTGATTTTCTTCTTGTTGCAACACCATCGATTTGAAGACCATCGGCGATTTTTTGAGTTCCTCTTCCTAATAAAGCCTCAGCGAAAATACGTTTGACTATTGCAGCCTGCTCATCGTTGACAATCATCTCGCCATCTAAATAATCGTACCCATAGGGCGGATAGGAAAGCTTATATGTTCCATTCCGAAAGCGTTTCTGTATCGACCACTTGTTATTTTCCGAAATGGAAATTGACTCGCTTTCCGCAAGTCCACTTAAAATGGACAGCATCAATTCGCTTTCCATTGACTGGGTGTTGATGTTTTCCTTTTCAAAATATATGTAGACTCCAAGGTCTACCAGCTTACGGACCATCTCCAGGCAGTCAGTTGTGTTTCTCGCAAATCGACTGATGGACTTTGTGATAATCAGGTCGATTTTTTTATTTCCACAGTCCGATATCATTCTAAGGAGTTCGGATCGTTTTTCCTTTTTTGTACCACTGATACCCTCGTCATAATACAATCCTGCAAATTCCCATTCTGGGTTTGACTTAATGTAAGTCTCGTAATGGGTCTTTTGCGCCTGTAAGCTGACAAGTTGATCATCACTGTCCGTGGAAACACGACAGTAGGCGGCTACCCGCAACTTTTGCTTGGTAAAGGATTGCTTGTTTTCAGCGATTTTCGTTATCTTTTTCATCATCTCACCTCCTCTCCCGTAGGTCACATGTTAACTCTAAAACCCTTATATATCAACGATTTTAGGGCATAATTCGCGCCAACATCGGAGAGAAAGTTTGGCGGTTCAATACAGTTGTTTTTTCGAATTCTTCCGTAGTGATCAGCCCTTTTTCAAGCATCCTCTTCAACATTTTTTCTGCCTGGATATAATCAAATTCACACTGCAGTTGTGCCTGTGACGCCCTTTTCGGCTCGATTTTTTCTTCATGTATATCATCCGTAATCTTCGTGACTTTCCTGCCCCTATTCTGATACATACAGCATCACCTCCTACCTGTTAGCCGTGGGAACAGGTAGGAGGTGAGGTTCTTCAAAATTAATCTGAATCAGGGCATAAAAAAAATTGCCTGCAGGAGCATAACCCCCACAGGCAATTTTCTGTTCATCATTCATATTTTATAAAAGCATCCTTGAAGCCGGCCGTCTTGACCTTGGCAAGCATTGTATCGGCATTTGCCTTGACGCTGTAAGCTCCAATCTGAACACGGTAAAGCTTTTTTTGTTCAGTGGAGGAAGGGACATTCTTCGCATCAAGCTGCTTCTTGACTTCGGCACGGAATGCATCCATGCTCTTGCCGTGCTTAGTAAACCAGTGCATTACATCACTGTGGTTGCTGGCAATTCCCAGCCTGTATCCTTCGGAATGACAGATAATATTCTTCTCTGTTAATCCATACATTTTGCAAAGATAAACGCATAGCTCCACGGCTTCCTTGTAGACGGCAAAAAAATACGAGGCATCGGTCAATCCGTCCTCGCAAATTTCAAAGCCTATATGGGAGTCGTTTGCAGAACCCCCGGCATGCCAGCCCAGATAATTCCAAGGCAGAGTCTGATAAGTGGCAATCTTCCCATCGTTAAGTTTGCCGATAAAAGCGTGGACGCAAACTTTTCGGCCGTCCGGCTTATCCTGGTTCCAGTGGTTGCCTGCCTGGTTCTTGCCAAGCAACCCATCATCCGGGCCTACATAGCGTTTCAAGCTAGGGTTATTCGCTCCGGTGGAATGCACCATTATGCCTTTTGGTATGATGGTTTTGCCGACCTTGTAGCAGGCATTGTTTGTCAGAATGAGTTTTCGCAGATTCATTTGTCATCCTCCTTATTCAGCTGCACCAAGATAGTTTTCAGTTTTTCAGGAATGGGTAGGCCAATCTTGGCTGTGTTTTCTAAAATGCTGATTCCTTCATTGGATAAATAGAAGAAAATTACCGCTGTCCGAATTGCGCTGCCTGTTTGGATCAGCTGCGAGTCGATAATGTGGCCAACGGCAACCAGGGAAAAAATAAGTACTTTCTTGAAAATCCCCCTGAACCCCATCTCGCTTGAGAGTTTTCTCTCAAGGATCGCTACCATAATTCCGGTAAGGTAGTCGATGACCACAAACGCGATCAAAGCGTAGAGGAAACCGTCAAGCCCTCCCAAGAAGTATCCGATAGTTCCGCCAATGGCGGCAACTATGATTTGTATCATGTTAATAATGTCTTTCATTTAAACCTCCTAATTCATGGTAATAAAAGAAGCCTTTGCACTAAAGGCTCTCTTCGACTAAAACATCAACTAATTTCTGGGTGGTAAGCAAGGCAACCTGTTTTTCGAGTTCCTCCACCCTTTGCTCCAAAGATTTCACCATGGGCTGTTCCGGAATTTTTCTCTCGATGAACTTGCCATCCGCATAATGATACTCGTTGGGATTGGCAGCGACTTTTGCCGGAACATCGATGAAGTCTTTTTCAGCAGTGATTCCAATAAAACAACTGGTTATCTTTCCATCCTGAATTTTAGCTTTCATTGTCATACCCCCTTCAGCAAATCAAGCGTGTAGAATTCAACAAGCCCCGCACTTCCACTGGCATTGACGCTGTTCCCATAAAAGGTTCCATTGATGCCACCAGCACCCCCTGAAGCAGATGTGATTGCCGCGCTGGCAGGAGCGGATAAGGAAATAAGGCCACCTCCGCCTCCCGAACCCCCGACACTATCAACCATACCCGCGCAGGAACCGGCGTCACCACCTTTGGCTTCAATCGTAATAGTCGGAATGCCGCTTGTTGAGACTATGATAACCGCGCCTCCACCTCCGCCTCCGCCAGCGCCACTAAAATCACCGCTCGCTGTTAACTCGGCGCTTCCTCCGCCAGAGGCATAAACACCGTTTCCCCCATTGGCGACAGAAGCATTGGTTCCATCGCCATCATGCTCACCGCTATAACCACCGGAACCACCAATAGAACTGATTTCAAAATTCAAAAAGGATATCAGTGATGTTTTATGGGCTCTTGATCCGGCAGGCACACTATTGTTTATGAATGAACCTGCTGTGCCCGCATTTCTACCGCCGCCGGATGACGTACCTGAATATTCCGTTGTCGGACTTTCCCCAACGCCACCATTGGCTTTGATAAAACCCGTGCCTGTTATCTTGTTGACAAAGAGATATATAATGCCGCCACCGATGCCACCTGCTCCATCATATGTCGATACTCCAGCACCACCAGCGCCGCCTTTTTCTGAAGCGTTTATGATTCCGTTAAGGGCCAAGGTTCCCAATACTATAAGGATCGTTGTTCCGGAGGTGCACGTAAGGGTTACACCGGAATTGACTGTCAAGTCATGATAAATATTGATTTTTTCAGTGAGCGTTATATCAGATGATATGGTTGCGCTTGGTGGCGAGTAAAGCTGTAAGGCATTAGGAATAATTGATGGGAAAATGTTCTTTACCTTGTTAGCCGAAAGTATGATAGACATCAAACTACTGTTTCCTTCAATATCCGATATCTCGCTTGCAGTTAGCTGTTCCTTGAAGGTCGAATACATCCAAGCGTCGTGTGTCGGTATTCCAACCTCCGGATACCAGGCAGGTTTGGCTCTGTATCTGAAAAATCCGCATACCTCCACGCTATCTCGTTCATCTGTAATCACCCCTGTGGTAATGGTCGAAAACCCATTTGCAAGATAAATCTGTGCCAGGGATAGTTCCCATGTAGAGCTGTTTTGTATAAGATCTGGAGGACTTGGGCTATCAGAGGAAGACCCTTGCCTCACGGCAAATTCTATTTTTCTGTTCGTTAGATTGAACTTCGCCACAACACGGTCTATTCGAGGCTGACCGCTTGTGTTGTCTGCAACAGTCAGATTCGTAACATCTGCCATAACCCTCATGGCACCGCTTATAAAAACAGCCCCGGTATCCACATATATAGTCTTGTTTGGTGTGGATTGGGGATTGACCTTCAGCTCGTTACCTATATCTCCAATTACGCCATCCTCCAGCAGCGAGTTGAAGTAGGACCGCCAGTCAAGAGCGCTGTAGGCTCTGTCTCCTGCCTGTGAAGTGAATGGCATTCCAAAATCGTTTATATTCGCCATATATATTAGCCTCCTTTACATGGCTGCCGTTCTTCCGGTTTCCACCCACAGCGAGCCGTTATAGATAAAGTTAACAGCGTACATTTTTGTGCTGACTGTTCCGGTTGCAAGGGTGCCTGCAACTTTGAAATTCGTGCCAAAAGTGAGTATGTACGATGTCGTTCCAGAAGTGGTTATAATAAAAGTACACCGCTGCCCGAGTGTTCCGCCGGAAGCATTAAATGTGCACGCTCCGGTTGGAGTGATTCTCTTGACGCTCCCATTCATGGTGGCAGTCAAGATTCCCGATGTGCCGGGGAGCGTTGTTCCTTCAGCAAGAAGCGCGGAGATTTGTGAATCCGCCATAAATCGGTGTGTGCTGTCCTGTGCAATTCTTGTTGGTGAAATAGTATGGCTTTCAATCTGTTCCGAACTCCATGTTGATGCAGAGGCTACCTTGTTATCGTCGATCTTCGCTACAGATACCGCTAGGGAAGATAGCTGCTTGACCATCCCGCCGATTGCTTTTCCAAGAGTGCGCTCCGGAGTTCCGAATACAGGTTTAACTGTGACATTTCCATGCTCGTAGATTTCCCTCAGTTCTCTTATTTGAAGGTGCTGAAAGGTATCCTTATCGATTACGACGGTCACGAAATCCCCCAGGTCATAATCCTCCTCATAGTGAAACTGTCTGCTCAGTGCTTCAAATTCAAAGCTGTTAACTGCCTCAGAATCTGATAGCGCCTGAGAACCCCGCTCGGCCAGTTCAATTATAGCCGCCAGATCCTGGGCATCCACAAACATCTCCTTGCGCCTACCGCCGAAAGCATTATCCACCTCCACGAGTAGCCTGGTCGAACCGTCACCTTGTCCTCCGATATAGGCCACATTTTTTGCCGAAACTATATCTGTCACTTTCCGAAAGCCAGCAACATTTCCATATCTCAACCCAAATAAGATCCTGCTGTTCACGCTCTGCGCCGAGGTCCTGTTCACGCCGTCGAAAACCTTGAAAACGAATCTGGAATTTCCCACGTCCAGATCCACCCGCCAACCAAAGTCTTCCGGCAAAAGCACCCTCGTGATCTCATCCGAAAGCACTGCAAACCTGCTCTGCTCTGTGATGGTTCCGCCAAAGCCACCCGCCTCAGAAAGCACAAGTGGATACTGAGCCCTGGCCGTATTGTCTGGACTTATACAGTTTTGTTCTACCCATTGCCGCACCACCTGCTCACGTGAACCGGTTCGGACATCGGTTTCTTCTCCGCTTGGCGGAATAGTGATGTAATCATGGAGCAGGATATTGATATGGTTGGCGGTGATTCTATAAGTCATACTGCTTCCTGAAAGCTCCGTTTCGATATGCTCCACGATAAAAGCCTTATTGTATTCATGATCGAACCAAAGTATGTCGTTTTCGCTGATCAGGTTGGCATTGGGAATTGCTTCGTTGATTACTAGTTCCAGAGAACCGATGCCGTTCCAAACCCGCTTTATTATTGCACTTTGATATCCCCGGATTGCTGCCTTGTAGTTGAAATCAAGGGCCATTATATTTAAGGTCTTCATTAAATTCCCACCCACCTTTGCTTGTATTTGATGGCGGCTTGTTCAACTTCAGCCTCTCCCGCAGTAATCAGAAGTGTGCTGGTTCCTCTTGGAAGCCTGAAAAAAGACGTCTCAGCCACATCGATGTATTGGAAGGCCACTGTGCTGATTCCGGTTATTAGGTCTTCCTTGATCACATTGATGTCGTCGATTCCAGTTGTTATGGTAAGCCGCTCAGTCGCCAGCAGACTCATTGCCAGCACGATTTTCTCCCCAGTGTCCAGGTTTTCCACTGTTAGGGGACTGTTCTTCGGCCCATCCAAAATAATTGTTACCGGGCACTCCACATCACCTCCGTTCGTCACGAGGATGCCTGTTGTGTTAGTGTAGTCGAAAACAAAGCTGTCAAATATATTCACCGGGAATTCCAGACAGTTTTCGCCGGTGGAAACCGAAGCTTCAAGGTAATCCTCATCCGTATAATATGGGTCGAAGGCCTCAAAGATAGCTGAAGTGATTTGATAGCTTATCCCTCTTGATGGTGTGCCGGGCAGGGACGGCATGGTTCTTGTTTTCACCTTGCCCAGCACGTAGCTTTTACCTCCGCGTTCATAAGTGAGTTTGCCAAATCCAAGCTTCGGATTCAGGATGCTGTTAAGGCTGCGTAAGGCCGCATCAAGTTCAGAGGAGACAACCGCAAACTTGACCTTGATGGCTTTCGCTGTGAAATAGGCGTCGCCCACTGAGGTCACACCGTCCTGGAATGGGCTTGCTGAAGTCATAAAATCCGCTTCAAGCCCCCCAAGATCGTCCACTTCAAGCCACCTGTAAGAGCCGCCTTCGTCAAAGATGACGGCTTGGCCTAAAGCATTTGTATAAATCAGTCGTTCCAATAAGACACCTCCTTAAATCCCTGTTGCCATCGCCAACTGCTTATTTAATAGATCAATCTCATGCCTTGCCTGGGAGAAGCTTTGCACATTGATGGTCAGGCTGGTAGAACGATTTCCCTGTAGGGCTGAATCGTTTTCTGAAGCTTTTCTTCCATTTGAAAATGAGCCTTCAACCTCCAGACTTCCTCCCGCGGTAAGCTGAGTGCTCATCGTATCCATAGCCGCTTGCACAAGGCTGGCATTTCCTGTGATGCCTCTGGCAATACCTGCCGGGATCCATTTGCCGACCTCATCCGCCATCACCTTTGAAGGAGAACTAATACCAAGAGAACTTTTAATGCTTGAAATCAGGGAACTGGCAAATTCTTTGATTTTTTTCTTAATCCAGCTCATCATGCCGTTCATGCCGTTCCAGAGGCCGGTTACCAGGTCTTTACCGACCTGCAGTATCTCTTTTGGCAATGCCTTGAAATACTCTACAATACTAGCCACGACCTTGGGCAGCTCTTCGCCTGCCTTTGTTATCAGATTTCCCGCCCATGTGCCTATTGCGCTGATCACTCCTGTAATAGCTGCTACTATCTGGCCCGGCAATGAAATAAAGAAAGATACTATGCTCCCTATTACAATGGGGATATTTAAAGCCACCCAGGCGGCGAGGTTCATGCCCCAAAGGGAAATGGAGCTTAGCACACCGGCAACCGTTTCAGATATTCTGGTTGGAAGCTCGGCGAAGAACTGAGCAATGCTTTCAATTACAACTGGTATGGTTTCGATAACCCACATGGCGAGATCGATTCCAAACTTAAGGACGCTGCCGATGACAAGCCCCAGTGCAGATCCGATGTTTGCAGGAAGTTCGTTAAAAAACTGTATGATTGCAAGGAGTGCTCCGTTAAACGAGGCTTTAACCGTTTCCCAAAGTCCGGCGAAGAATAGCTTTATTTGGTCCCAATACTGATAGATAAGTAGCGGCACCCCTATAAATGGCATTAGCACAGCAAGAATAAAAATTCCCCACTGTCCAAAGAAATTCTGCAGCCAGCTCCATATCCCGGAAAAGAAACTTTTAACACCTTCCCATGCGCTTGTGAAGGTGGTGCTGACGCTTTTCCAGAGATTAGTAAAGAATCCCTTTATTTCAGACCAGTTGCTGATGATCAAATACGCCGCAGCAGCAATGGCGGCAATGACCAGAAGGGCAATGCCCCCAGGCCCGATTAGCGCGCCAAGCGCTGATGCAAGGCCACCGCCCTTGGATAAAACACCTGCTGCTTTGGAAACCGCCCCAACCGCGCCGCCAAGTCCGGTAGTAAGTCCCCCCACAATGGATAAAACCGGGCCTATTGCGGCTGTTATCCCAGCCATAGCCAGGATGAATTTTTGAGTGCCTCCGTCCATTTCAGAAAACCTTTGGATAAGGTCGTTGAGCTTTTGCAGTATTGGCGTAATGATTGGAAGAAGATTCTGCCCCAAAGTGGCAGCCGCTTCCTTCAAGGATTCCTGCACAATTCTGAGCTGATTGGCGGTACCACTGCTTGTCCTCGCAAAATCTCCCTGGGCGTTTTTTGTTGCGTCCATTACAAACGCATATCGGAGGGCGACCTTTTCGGCTTGCGTCATCTCGTCATAGGCTTTTTTCTGTCCGCTAGCCATTGCATAGGCCTCAAGGGTGCTGTCCTGCATGACAACACCGAGTGATTTTAGCGACTCCCCCTCTCCGGTGAATATGCCCTTTAAGGCGGTCTGCGCTTCCTCGATTCCTATGTTTTTAAAGGAGGCAAGATCCCCGGCAAGCCCGACCAGGCTCTCGGACATTTTGGTAGCTTCCTGTGGGGTCTGACCCATGGCTGTTCCCATATCCCCAAACAAGGCCGCCATATCAAGAGCCGTTCCCTTGGCAATGCCAAAGGACTCAAGAGTCGTTTCCGACCATTTTTTCACTTCATCGGCTGAGTCTTGAAAGGCAACATTGACCTTGTTTGTGGATTCCTCAAGGTCGGATGCGAACTTGATGGAGGCCGCCGCCGCTCCTGCGATAGGAAGTGTGACTCCGGTAGTGAGACTAGCACCAAGGGAGGATATTTCCTGTCCGGCGCTTTTTAGTTCTTTTGCCGCTTTATTAAGGCCCTTTTGCATATCCGTCAGGTCCGCGCCAACCTTGACCATTAGTGAACGAATTACGGTGCTCATCTCATCCCTCCCATCTCGCCAAGCGCTTTATTCATTGAGGCTGCTATCGTCTTTACAACATCTTCCTTGCTTTCATCCGCGGCAGGGCGTAAAAAGGGGCGTTCCTTTGCGACGCCCACACTTTTGCCATTAACAATGATCCGATGTCCAAGTTCAAGAGGCACGGCATAAGCGACTTCTCTTGTGAAGGTGACTTTGGAAAAGACCAGGTAAGGGTATTTGGCGCTTTTCTTGGCCTTGACCATTTTAAGCCTTCGTTTCAGGTTCCCCGAATCCACCGGAACCTTTATTTTTGCCTTGCGGAGCACCTCGCCTCCCGCTTCATTAGATCCATTCAGCAGGTGCGGAATGGCTTCGTCTCCCAGCTTTTGAAATGCTGAAATAAGTTCATCAAGTCCCTCAACTGTGGTTTGACTCTTGCTGTATATCGCCATAAACCTCAATCACCTCCCCTCCAAAAGCTGCGTTGAGGAGTCTTGCCATGCCCATCATTTCCTCGTCGCTTTGCCTTCTGCCATTTGATTTTTCTTCCTTAAGCAAGCTTCCGAGAGCGGGCAGCCTTTTCTGCCTGGCGAGCGCTTCGATGTGCCAGGCGAGGAATATCATTTCATTCATTCTTCTCTTTTGATTTCGGATTCTGCCTTCCGCCATAGATACAAGCTCTGCATAGGTGAGCAGCCAAAACTCCTCCGGTCTTAAGGAAAGTTCGCCAACTCCTATGCAAAATTCCGCCGAAAAGTCCAGCCAATCAGGCTTTATTTCTTCGGCGGATTTGCGTTTGGGTGGCCGCTCTCCTTTTGAAAAGCCGCCTCGATCGCCTTTGTGATAGCGGTGATTACTTCGGTGATGCTTTCTGCATATTCGTCAATCAGCTCGCATGTCTTTTGTAAAGTAAGTTCCTTGTCTTCCTGCTTGAGCATAATCCAAAGGAGTTTTGAGCAGACATCCATAGACATCTCGTCATTCAGTTCCATTAGCTTTATTCCGGTCAGCTGCTCGAATTCCACCATTGCGCCCATGCCGAAGCGAAGTTTTCTGGGTTTATCCAGATTGATCATAATAAAAGGTATTGCCATATCTCTTTCCTCCTAACAAAATAAATGGGCGGATTTCGGGCCGCCCTCCCGGTTTTCCTTTACGGACGGTTGATCCTAATCGTGTAAACCTTCGGCGCCTTGTTTGTTTCCTGAACAGTAATGGTGACAATGGTCACGCTGACTGCCGAGCCGAGAGCAATTGCGCTTGAAGCTGTTCCCGAAGCCACCACCTGGCTTGCTCCATTTGCAGTAATGGTGATTGTTCCCGCTGACGCTGTCGGCGTAATGGTCACGCTGGCGATACCCGTAAGCACGGATGCGACGTAATCGATTGTGCTCGCGGCAAAGGCGGGCGCAAGCACCGCGGAGTTTGATATGACAAGAGCGGAAAGCCCTGTCGAGGTTGCGACTGCGAAAACGGGTTTTCCAGTCGGCTTGATGGTGGCTGAAAATGGGATTTTGTCATCGATAGGCGCATCCCCTATTTTCAGGTTCGTGATATATCCCTGAAAGGTCCAGGTGCTGCCTGTTGCGGCAGGGAATGTGATGACCCCGGTCCTGGCTGTCCTGCTGTTTAAATCTGAGAGCATCGCCTGCTGACCCGAGACATCGGTAAATTCAAACTGCCCTTCAATGCTGACCTCACCCGGGTCAATGAGTCCAGGCAGGATTTCCTTATAGTAGTTTGCGGACTGGTGCGTCGTGACATCGATGGTGTCCACCGAAAGCTCAATGCCGTTGATGGCCGTAAGTCCGGCGATCACAACGCTGTTCCAAGAAAATGTTGTTCCGAATGCATGTGTTCCTGGCATTTATTTCACCCCTTTACAAAGTTGATTTCAAATTCCAATATCTCTGTGTTTATTTTTATGATCCCGTCCGAGCTTTTCTCAAGACTTGAGATCTCGTTTTCAAGCCTGATGTACTGAATCTCAAGACCGGATAGTTCTCCCTGAAAGTCGCATAGCGCTGCTTTTAGCTGGTTTGCAATCGCCCTTGCTGCTGTTTTTGAGCCCGCAAAGGCGGCAAACTGTAGCATCGGCCTTTCCAGGCGGTTTTGCCCGACAAGTGTGTGGTCCTTGACGTCGCTCACCTTGCTGTAAATGACAGCCGGCAGCTTTATCCCTTGAGGTATTTCATCTGGGTAGAGCTTATCCCCAATTAAGGCTGTAAGACCTGAAAAGTCCAGCAGATATGACGTTAGCGCCTCCTCAATTTCCATCAGGCCACCTCCTTGCACATCAGAAGAAGAGAGATGTTCTTTTCTTGTGGGTTGATAATCGAGTTGATTTCAAAAATCCGATTATCGAACAGGACTCTCATTTCTGCTGTAACCCCTGCGAGATAACGGATAGTGATCTTGGTTGTGATCTCCGAATTGATCTGCTTGAAGGAGGCAAATTCCCTTCCGGACACAGGCGATACATCGGCCCAAACTTTGGCAAACTGTATCCATTCGTAAACCTCTGCTCCAAAGTTGTCTCTGCCGGCAATACTTTCCTCTATAACAATTCGATGCCTTAATCTGCCAATTTTCATTACCACGCTACCTCCCGATACGAAAAAAGGAGCGCCTTCAACACGTCATTAAGCGACTCGGTGTCAAGCTCGTTTCTTTCCTCATATAGTTTGGAAGCGGCAAAATATATTGCATGCTTCACCGGTTCGGGGATGGCACCAGAAAAATCACTCAAAGGAAAGCGGAGGATACCTTCCACAATATCCTCCGCTGCTAAAATGAAGCTTTCGATGAGCGCATCCTCGTCATTCGACTCGACTCTCATCCATGCTTTTGTGTTTTCAAGTGTAACGATCAACGCGCCCACCTCCCCACATTATTCAGATGCCATCAGCCCTGCCGCTTTGAGTTTGGCAAGCAGGGCGTTGAAATCGGCAACCGTCCCAGCTATGGTCGTAGCTACGCTGTCTGCCTGGACTGCGGCAGGCTTAAGCTCTGCGCCATCAAAAGTGAGTTTACCTCCTGCTTTAATTTCCAGTTCTCCACTGATGATGGTTTTTTCTCCACCTTGCTCTGCATAGTTCTTAACGTTGCTCATCAAAGATCACCTACGCTTTCTGTTGCAGGACTTTAATAGCTTCCGCGAGTATTAGTTTCCCATCGACTCTTTGAGTTGCCATAAAACCAACTTGCCCAGTTGCCGCGAATAGTTCATTCAACCTTTTGAATGCTCTCCCCTGACGGTCTGCCACCCAGTAATATCCAAAGTCGCCGAAGGCGATGGTTTTTGCGGCAGATGCGATTGCCGGCACATAAGCGGATGTCTTGACCGGTCTGTTTAGGATAGTATCCGGCTGTCCCGCTGTAAGGGAAGGCTGCCAAATGTACTGCCCGTTTCCGTCCTTCAATTTTCTTATGGCCTTGACGGTTGAGTCATTCATGACGAATATTGCGTTTTTCCTGTAAGGAGACTTCAGACTATAGAAGAGATCCAAAACCTCGTCAACAGTTAACGCAGTGGCGGATGTCGCAGTAACGCCAAGTTGCGCCCCTCCAGTTGAATGGAAGATTCCTGTAGGCTTGCCCGTGCCGTCTCCGATGAAGAACGCCTCTTCTTCCTTGGCGCCAATTCGCCTTGCAAATTCTCTGGCAATATAGCTCTCCAAATTGAAAACGCTATCATTAAGGAGTTCCTCCGAAACCTTGATCATAGTGGCTAATTTGTATGCCCCAATCGATACCTGACCGAAAGCATCGTCGGATTCTGGGATCTCGCCTTCTTCATCCACCCAAGATGCAGTGCCCTTTGTGGCAACTACCGGAATCTTCCTGTCTCCCGAGGATGTAGTGATGACTTTAGCGATACCTCTGAAGATATTTTCTTCCAAAAGCGCTTCAATTAAAGTCCTTTCGAATTCATCCGGCACAAGGTATCCACCCTCGGAATCTGTACCTGCCTCCAGAGCATTTCTGATTTCAAAGCTGTTTTTGTTGCGCATCACATTCCAGAAAGCGGACTTATATTCTTCACTGGCTCTGCCTTTCTTAGTTTCAAGAGAAGGTACCAAAGGCTTTTCTGTAAGCGGCGCATTGACAGGCTTTGAAAGTTCGTTTTCAATTGTTTGCTGACGTTCCAGTCGATCGATTTCCTTGCCGAGATTTACGACATCGGCTTCCATTTTTTCGTAGACGGCTACATCTTCTGCTGACATAAGCCCATCGGTACCGCGCTTAGTGTCCAGGAATGCCTTTGCGGCTTCCCATGCTTTGGCTCTTTTCTCACGCAATTCTAAAATCTTGTTCATGCTAAATTCCTCCTAAAGTTTTTATTAATTCCAATCTTTTATCGAGATCGGTGACGGGTTTGCCTGGTTTTTCAGGCGGTCTTTTTTGATTGATTTTGGTAACGAGTGAATTGGTAACCGCACATCTGCTGAAAGTGTAACTATCCTGAGGCATAACGCCTGAGACCGGGATGCTGTCTTTGAATAAAATTCCGTCTGCAAAACCATACTCGATCGCTTTGTTGGCATTGAGCCAGGTCTCGGCATCCATGAAATGCGCGAGTTTTGTTCTAGACAGACCTGTCTTGATCTCGTAAGCATTGATGATGCTTTCCTTTACCTCATCCAGCATGGCGATGGCCTTTCGCATTTCTTCGCTGTCGCCTATAGCGATGGTGAGCGGGTTATGGACCATCATGAGAGATGCCGGAGACATCAGGACCGACGTGCCTGCCATAGCGATCACCGAGGCGGCGCTGGCTGCGATTCCGTCGATTTTGACCGTAACGCTGCCTTTGTAGTCCATGAGCATGTTGTAAATCTGGGCTGCCGCAATGCAGTCCCCGCCTGGCGAATTGATCCATACCACAACGTCGCCTTTTCCGCTATCAAGCTCAGAACGAAAAAGAGCCGGTGTGACATCATCGTCAAACCAACTCTCTTCTGCGATTGCCCCATTTAAAAACAAGGTGCGGGTTTCATCCTCATTCCTGACCCAGTCCCAAAAACGCTGTGGATCAGGTCTTGAGATTTGGAACGGGTCGTTCTTTTGACTTCTGCTTTGTGTCGTTGCTTTCAACTTTTTCTTCCTCCTTTTGGGTCGTCGTACCGGCAAAAGCTCCCGCATCCGAGAGCTTTGTCATATTTCCATTGATGAGATACAGGTCACCGCCAAGGTCGACGGAGATGCGGTCAAGATTTTCAAGTTCACGAATGTCATTGGAGGACAACCAGCCATTTTGCCTGGCGGTGGCATAGCCGTTCATCCGGCTTTGGTAGTCGCCGCGAAGTAGTCCGTCCACATTGAATTTGATGAAATACTGTCTTTTTTCCGTACTCGTAAAAAGCACCCGCTGCATCGTCTGCTCCCAGCGCACCACCCACGGGTCAAGAGTATACTTTACAAACTCCAACGACTGTTGCTCGATATTGGAGAAACTCGACTTCTCAAGGTCGCCGATCATGTGCGGCGGTATCCGGAATATACGGGCAATCTCATTGATCTGAAACTTGCGTGTTTCTAAAAATTGGGCTTGCTCTGGCGAGATTCCGATCGTCTGGTATTTCATGCCTTCCTCAAGAACCGCCACACGATGGGAGTTGGTGCTGCCCTGATAGACAGAGTTCCAGCTTTCCCTTACTTTTGCCGGGTCTTTGACCACACCAGGGTGTTCCAGAACACCGCCCGGCGCCGCACCGTTGGCGAAAAACTTCGCACCATACTCCTCGCAGGCGATGGCCATACCGATGGCGTTTTTGGCCATAGCGATTGGCGAATAACCTACAAGTCCATCAAAGCCCAGACCCGGAATATGAAGGACATCGGAAGGGTTGAGAACAACCTGGCTTGATCTGCTGCTTAACGTTGGCGCATCCTCCGATGTTCTGGAGTAAAGGTAGCAAAGCCGTCCGGCAGCATCCCGATCCACTGTCATGCGGTTAGGCATGAGCGGATACAAAGCTATCACTTCTCCCCGCCCATTTCGGATGATCTGGGCATAAGCATTTCCCCATAATAAAAGATGGCTCATCAGCGTTTCTCGAAAGGAAAATGAAGTCATCTCAGGGTTTGCTTCATCGTGAAGCAGGAAATATAGGGGATGATCGACTGCCTTTTCTTTACCTCCGGAATCGTTATACCGGTATAGGTGAAGCGGAAGTCCAGCCACCGCCTCTGAAAGTATCCTCACACAAGAGTAAACCGCGGTCATCTGCATCGCGGTGCTTTCCGTCACAGGCTTTCCGCTGGTTGTACTTCCGAAGAAAAAGGAATAGTTGGTTCCTGTGAGGCTGTTTTCGGGTTTATCCCTCACCTTAAAAATCTTGCTGAATATATTCATAGAATCAATAGTCCCCTTTCGTCATAAACCGATGTTCCCGGTGATCCACCACAGCGTATCGCACGGTCAAGCGCCATAATGGTCGCCACGGCACCGTCTATCTTCTCTGTGGATTTTTCCTTGTCGGATTTGATGTTTCCGGCTGGATCGGTCCTTATGTAGATGTTATCCATCATCCATCGGAGCACCGGATGACCGCCGTGGGCGATTTTCTGCTCCAGGATAAGCTTCATCAGCTCCTTTGTCGGAGGGGACATATCCTTGAATCCTTGACCGAAAGGCACGACCGCGAACCCAAGGTTTTCGAGGTTCTGTGTCATCTGAACCGCTCCCCAGCGGTCAAAAGCTATCTCGCGAATGTTGTATTTCATTCCAAGATCCTCAATAAATGTTTCGATGAAGCCGTAATGCACCACATTGCCTTCGGTTGTCAGTAAAAATCCTTGTTTCTTCCAAACATCATAGTTCACATGGTCACGGCGGACTCGCAGGTCGATGTTGTCTTCCGGTATCCAAAAGTATGGAAGAACAACGTATTTATCTTCTTCATCAAGCGGAGGAAAGACCAGTACAAATGCCGTGATGTCCGTGGACGACGAAAGGTCGAGCCCACCATAGCAGACTCGCCCCCGCAGAATTTCTAGGTCGACCGCAAAAGCGCATGCATCCCACTTGTCCATAGGCATCCAGCGCACAGCCTGCTTGACCCACTGGTTCAGCCTAAGCTGCCGGAAGCTGTTCTCTTCAGCAGGATTCTGTCTTGCTGATTCAAACGCCGCCTTGACTTTATCCATGCTGACCGTGATGCCTAGCGATGGATTTGCTTTTTTCCACACCTTTTGGTCGGACCAGTCATCTTCTGCAGCCGCACCATAAATAACGGGATAGAAGGTGGAATCGTGTTTTCTGCCGTTCATGATGTCCAGAGCCTTTTGGTGTACTTCCCAGCAGATGCTGTTCTGGTTGTCCCCGGCGGTGGTGATCAGAAAATACAGGGGCTGCATCCTGGCATCGCCACTGCCTTTGGTCATGACATCGTATAACTTTCTATTCGGCTGGGTATGCAGCTCATCGAAAACGACCCCATGGGTGTTGAAACCGTGCTTGTTTCCAACATCGGCGGACAGCACCTGGTATATGCTGCCGGTTGGCAGATAAATGAGCCTTTTCTGTGAGTCAAGGATTTTCACCCGCTTGGATAAAGCCGGGCACATCCTCACCATATCAGCCGCCACGTTGAAAACGATTGATGCCTGGTTTCGATCTGCGGCACAGCCGTAAACCTCGGCCCGTTCCTCGTTGTCGCCACAGGTGAGCAGCAGGGCAACAGCCGCCGCAAGCTCACTTTTCCCCATCTTCTTAGGTATCTCCACATAGGCGGTATTGAACTGCCGGTACCCATTAGGTTTCAGCGTCCCGAACACATCCCGGATAATCTGCTCCTGCCAGTCTATCAGTTCAAATGGCTTTCCCGCCCAGGTGCCTTTGGTGTGGGAAAGGCACTCAATGAAGCCGACTGCATAATCCGCCTTCTCCTTGCTGTAGTAAGAGTCTTTGGCCATGAAAGAAGTCGGTGTATACTTTTTCAGTTTTCGGATATGCGCTCACCTCCTTCCAGGCATAAAAATAGACTTGCGGTCAGCAAGCCTCCAAAATCCATATGTACGAGATACAGAGCCGTTCCCAGCGCAGTTCTCACGTTTGTGGTTAGTTGTACTTTTCCATCAGAATGGCGAGTGCTATCTCTGCGTCATTACCGGAAGGTTCAATGTCCCAACCTCGATCGTAGTTTGCGATGACCCTGCCGGCGCATTTAAGCATCAGCTTGGAAATGCGCCCTTCCTCAATTCCAAACACAGAAGCTTCCTCAAAATGCTTTATCCAGTAACGAATGATGTTGCTGCCAATCTTGATGCTGCCTTCACTCCACATATTCTTGTTCCTCCGTTCAGTGTGTTTTTCCCTTTCGGTATGTACATATATCACTCTAAACGTAGATAATAGCAATGCGTACATTTTATAGTTTTACTATTCTTTGTCTGGAAGATCATGGAATCGGTGCTCAATCCTGCCTCTTATAAGAACTACACCGTCTGCATTTCCCATATGCTCAATATACCGCTTTACGATGACATCACAGTATTTTTCGTCCAGTTCAATGGTGAAGCAGATCCTATCTGTCTGCTCGCAGGCAATCAGCGTACTTCCTGAACCACCAAACGGATCGAGCACGATACAATTTGTAAGGCTTGAATTCATGATTGGATAGGCTACAAGCGCCACCGGTTTCATGGTGGGATGGTCGCTATTTTTCTTGGGTTTTTCAAACTCCCAGATGGTCGTCTGCTTGCGATCGGAATACCAGAGATGCTTACCTTTCTTTTTCCAGCCAAACAGCACCGGTTCATGTTGCCACTGATACGGCGAACGGCCAAGAACGAGCGATTGCTTCTTCCAAATGCAAGTACCGGAAAGATAGAATCCCGCATCCACAAAAGCTTTGCGGAAATTGAGCCCTTCGGTATCGGCATGGAACACGTAAATGGATGCGTCCTGTGCCATTGCCGATTCCATGTTAGTAAATGCCGCAAACAGAAAATCGTAGAACGATTGATTGTCCATGTTGTCATTTTTTATTTTTCCGGCGGTTCCCTCGTAATTGACGTTGTATGGGGGATCCGTTACCGTAAGATTGGCGACTTTCCCATCCATCAGGACATCAAATGTGTCCTTTTTCGTACTGTCTCCGCAGACCAATCGGTGCCGACCTAGGATCCAAACATCCCCTAAACGAGAAACAGCGGGCTTTTTCAGCTCGCTGTCCACATCGAAATCATCTTCTTTTATTTTATCTTTAATCGAATCTTTGAAAAGATCGTCAATCTCCCCCGGATCAAAACCCGTCAGAGACACATCGAAGGTTGAAACATTCAAGTCTGTAATGAGAAGCGTCAGTTTTTCTTTGTCCCAGTCGCCGCCTATTTTATTCAGAGCGATATTAAGTGCCTTTTCCTTTTCCTCATCCATCTCGACAACCACGCATTCTATCTCATCCATGCCCATACTAAGCAGGATTTTCAAACGCTGATGTCCGCCGATGACCCTACCTGTGCTCTTGTTCCAGATAACCGGTTCCACATATCCAAACACTTCAAGAGAGCGTTTCAGCTTCTCATACTCCGGGTCGCCTGGTTTCAAATCCTTCCTCGGATTGTATTCGGCAGGGATGAGTAATTTCGTTTCAATCTTTTCTATCTCCATATTTTTCATTTTCCTTTCCTAGCGGATAAAAGCCGCTCCATCACATCATCCTGCGGATTTGCACCACTGTATTCACCGGTGCTGTTTTCCTTTACGATCTGGAAAATCTCAAACCACAAACGGTTTGTCTGGTTCATATAGTTCTGACCCATCGCCACATATGGACTTTGGATCGCATTGCCCGTTGTGGGATGCTTTGCCAAAAATCCGTATTCGGTGACCGCCTCCTCGCACTGGATCCACCGGGCCACGCTCATGGCATATCGTTCCAGAAGCTGCGGTGACACCAGCTCGGCGCAGCCACGTTCATTCAACCACCTCCATGTGGACTTGTAGATTCCGCCCGCAACAAGCGCCTTGCCGTCTTTTTGAACAGCCTCGAGCATTTTGTTTGGTTCGGGCATCGCCTGGCCTTTTAGGTCTGCGGTATCCGAAAACTCCATAAGTGTCAGCTTTCTGCCGCCCGGATTTCCTTCCGCTATTTTGTCGGCGAGAGGTTTCTTCTTCGCACCCGCGCCGACTCGTGCGCCTCCTCTGTTTGTACCGTCTTTTGCCAATCGGCGTACCTCCTTTTGCAGGGGGCCTATTACCCCGTTTGATTTTGCGTTTTTCAACACGAAGCCCCACGCCGCTGTCCGTTTGATAAAGTTTTAGAGATTTTACCTCCCCCACCGGTCACCGCTCTCGGCAGTTATTCTGGAGTGACAGGATTTGCATAGAGCCATGAGGTTGCTCTTCTCGTTACCTCCGCCTTTGGAGAGTGGCAGGATGTGGTGTACCTCTTCAGCTGGTGTTAGCTTGCCTTCCTTTTGGCACTGCTCGCACAGAGGGTTTGCTTTTACGTATCTGTCACGGATTCGTTTCCATGCACGCCCGTATCGTTTGTTGGAGGCAGGGTCTCGTTGGTATTCATTGTAATGCTTGTCCATTGTCTTTTGGTGCTCGGTACAGTATTGCTCACGTTCAGCAAGTCGACCGCAACCGGGGTAAGCGCAAGGACGCTTTGGTTTGTAGGGCATCGTTTCACCTCTCTTTCAGGGCATAAGAAAAGCCCCACAGGATTGCTCCCACGAGGCTTTAAAATCTATTATCTAGCAATGCTCTTATTCAGACAGCTTATTCAGCATATTCCTTAGATAAGAAGTCAATATTGTTATCAGATAAATCTTCCTGCTGGTTCAAAAGATTTATTATTTCTTTTGCTCTTTCAAGGTCAATCGAATATAATGTATCGCCTACTCTCGGACGGATAGGCAAGCCAATATCGCTGAATGAAACTCCCTGCTTTGGCCCGATTTCCCATTCCAGCCTTATGTTGTATGGCCATCTGCTATTGGAATCTCCTGATTCCTTCATCCCTTCTATTACAGTCATCAAACCAATAACTTTCTTTACTGGAGATGTAACATAAATGAACATCTTCTGTCCTACTGATATCTCCTGAGCCAGTTTCTTCCTGTTTTTAGGAAACCCGATTTCTAGATCCGTGCTTTCTTTAATTTTGTTGTAGATCCCAGTGTAAACTAATTTAATCATATAATCGTCCACAACATTAATTTGATACTCGTTATCTTCTTTTCCTTTAACTTCTTTCTTCAATAAGGAAAAGTCATCTCTAAGGGCTTTCATCTCCGCTTCCAATTTCTCTACTCTCTGTTCTAATGTCATAATACACCTCCATTTTCAATTCTGGGATTATTATCGATTCCAGAATATCATAAGTGTATTACTAAGTCAAGTATTTCACTTAATTAAGTGTTCACTTATTTCAATATTATTTTGGAGGCACGCATCGTAAGTCACATACTTATTATGATGACAAAGACCTTAATTTGCATAAAAAAACCACCGTAGATTTCTCCATGGCGGCTTCAGTATTCTATTTCTCTAATTATACAATAACATAAATGCAATAGTGGTATCTTGTTGCAAAGTGTTGCAAAAGGTGCAAATTATATTTTAATTGGATCCTCAGGAAGGATAACATGGTTAAGCGCTGCGTTATGCCACCTGTAGACCGTTGTTCTGTCAGCGTTTAATTCATCGCCGATTTGCTCCCAAGTGAAGTTATGCACGTATCGATACCTTAGGACCATGCGTTCATCCGTGTCTGGAACCTGGTTGATGACACATCTTATCTGTTCTTTAAGTGCTATGAGGTTATCCACTTCAGCATTTATCTTTCTTTCCAAATCCATTATCCGCTCCAAACACCTTACAAACTTTGCATCTGTATTTCGTGAGGTTTGAACCTTTTCATCCCAGCTTGGAGAAGATACGCTTGTTGCCATTTCTCTAAGGCACTCCATTTCCTCGATATCGGACTCTATTCTTTTATCAAGCCTATAGGCCTGGTGCAAGTATTCCTTTACTTTCATGTTTCCCTTACCTCCGATCTTAATTTTTCGATTAGGAAATTCCCATCAACAGAGGTAAGTTCTCTATACCAATCAGAGTGGAAGAACCTCTCCACCTCGGCTATTGTGTATTTCGAAGGGTCATATCGGGGTCGCTTTTTCAGTTTCTTTAGAGCGTCCCTATAATCCTTTACAGCTGCCAGGATTATGGCATTGGCAAGTTGTTCATAAGGTTCAATCATCGTTTCAACCCCAATTTTGCTTTTACAGCATCAATCAAAGATGCTTGTGTTTTTTCTTTTCTCGTAAGTGCAGACATAACATCTTCATCGATGGTGTTCTTGGCAATGATGTGATGGATTACGACCGTTTCGTTTTGACCTTGT
Source organism: uncultured Clostridia bacterium (assembly GCA_927435965.1). GTDB lineage: Bacteria > Bacillota > Clostridia > Tissierellales > Dethiosulfatibacteraceae > 38-11. The sequence continues at coordinate 19,390 of CAKMKB010000092.1, read as the reverse complement.
CTGTAGAGGCGGGCATTTGTTTGCTGATACAACTCCAATGACCAGGTAAGTCCAAACCATATAAGAGTCGAACCGCCGCTTTGAAGATTAAGGCCATGTCCTGCACTTGCTGGATGAATAACAGCTATAGGGATATTGCCATCATTCCAATCTTCAATATCATTTGATGTCTTTATCTGCCTAGCAGGAAACTTCTTCTGAATACGCTCCAGGTCATGCTTGTACCAATAGGCTACAAGCACCGGTTTCCCGTTTGCTCCTTCAATCAAGTCTTCTAGTGCATCAATTTTTCTGTCATGGATAGAGTGCGCCTTATTTTTTCCATCATAGACGGCACCATTGGCCATCTGTAAAAGTTTGCCGGAAAGCACCGCAGCATTTGCCGCATCAATTTCTTCCTCGCCTAAATTTGCTACCATCTCATCTCGAAAATCGGAGTAAAGGCTCCATTCCTTTTCATTCAGATAAACAGGCATTTCATTTATGATGCAGTCAGGCATTTTGAGATAATCCGTAGACTTCATGGAAATCGTGACATCCGATATTTGACTATAGATCTTTTCTTCAGCACCCGGCTGGGGTTTATATGAAAAGATGATCTCCGCATTGCGCTTATCTGGCACAAAGTAGGCACTTCGGTAATGGGTTATGTACCTTCCAAGCCTCTGCCCCAGATCAAGGATGCGAAACTCCGCCCATAGATCCATAAGTCCGTTGCTTGAAGGTGTGCCCGTAAGACCTACGATCCTTTTCACAGATGGCCTCACTTTCAAAAGGCTTTTGAATCTCTTCGCGCTGTAGGACTTAAAAGAAGACAACTCATCAACAACAACCATATCGAAGTCAAAGGCGATGCCGCTCTTGTTTACAAGCCAATCTACATTCTCACGGTTGATGATATAAAGGGCGGCTCTTTTCTTAAGTGCGTTTATTCTGTCTTTTTCCGAACCTACAGCCACTGAGTAGGATAAGCCTTCGAGGTGATCCCATTTTTTTATTTCCGCAGGCCATGTTTGGGATGCGACTCTTAGTGGAGCTATGATCAATACTTTTCCGATTTCAAATCTATCAAGGCATAGGTCAAAGAGTGCAGTAAGAGTGATCACTGTTTTTCCTAACCTAAGCCCATATCAAGGAATATTGCAGATATTGGTTTGCTCATTATAAAATCAATAGCATATTGCTGATATTCATGTGGTATGAACTTCACTTGGCATCACCTCCTATCTCTCGCAGCACATCCTCAATCTGATCAATGTTGTCAATGCAGTAGACCGAAAACCCTAACGCTTCCAGTTGTATTTTTCGCCTTACTTGAAGAGGTCGCATCTTTTTTCCAGGTGCCTTTAATTCAACAAAGGCGATTCTTCCCATAGGCAGCAGTAGGATTCTGTCTGGCACACCATCGAATCCAGGACTTGCAAACTTAGGTGCCAAGCCTCCCATACTTTTTACTGCAGCTACGAGTTTTTTCTCTATATATTTTTCTTGCATGATATCCTCCATTTTTTAGTAAGGAACAAGCGGCACAACTAGAACGGTTTTTCCTATATGCGCGCACACTATGCGTTTCTATATACTACTTTTTTATTTATATCTAAGTAGTTAAATTCTTGTTCCAGTTATTCCAATATGGCTGAAGTATGGCTATTTCCTATGGCCTAAAGAGAACGACCATGGGAAACAACCGATGAACAAGGAACTAGCGTTACTCTTTTCGCTCGTAACAACGTTGCTTGCCGTAGATGGGAAAATGGCTTGTTCCGTTCTTGTTCCCAGTGTACTTGTTCCAGTAACCGATTTTCTTCATAATGCCCGCGATTGAATAGGAGTCAGCAGGTTTCATGGCGGCAGCCTCTTTGCCAAAACACTCGCACCAGATTTCCATATTGCAGACCAGGGTTCGTTCTACCGTTCCGACACGGGATCCGCCGCCAAACTCACTACCGTTTAGGAAATTTCTACGCTCATATGATGACATCGTGTCCCAATCCTCCGGCAACAGCGTATCAAGATAGGTACGAACCAGTCCTTCTCGCTCATCGCTTTCCATTGCATCATCCTGTTCACCTGCTGCCAAATGGACATCATCGCCTTCGAGGTAGAGTTTTTCGCCCTTTTTATAAAGCACCAGTGTCTCCGCCCATATCTGCTCCACATCATAAACGGACAACTGCCAGGCTTTCTTTTTGCCGTTGCCGCTGATACGAACCGGCCAGAATCTTCGGTTGCCTGTTATATCTCGAAGAAATCCGCTCTCTGCATTGGTAGAACCTACTATTACGCATTGACGGGGATGGCTTTCTACATTGACTCCATAGCTTGCACGATACTTGTCATCAGACCTTGATATAAAAGACTTTACAACCTCCACATCGGTCTTGCGCATCCCGGCTAGCTCCCCAAGTTCAAGCATCCAATATCCCTGCAATTTTTCGGGACCGGCTTTATCCTTCATATCCGTTAAGGTTAGACTGTCGGAAAACCAATCTCCGGCAAGTTTTGCAAAGAAGGTGGACTTACCGATTCCCTGTGGACCATTAAGGATAAGAACACTGTCAAACTTTGTACCTGGATGATAAATTCGTGCTACCGCAGCAACCATTGTTTTTCTTGTGACCGCTCTTGTATAAGAGTTGTCCGTTGCTCCAAAACAATCAACCAGCAGAGTTTCGACTCTGCCGATACCATCCCAATCGGGCAGAGTATCAAGGTATTCCTTTATTGGGTGATAGGCGCGCTCTGCTGCAACAGCTATTGTCGCATCTTTTGTCTTGGTTGGGGAGTAAATTCCGTATCTATTGGATAGATATACTTTTAAGGCAGAATTGTCCGAGTCGTTCCACCCTTCTTTCATCTGATTCCATGGCAAACCGTTTCTTACATCGATGCCATCACGGTGCTTGTTAAACGCAAGGGACTGCAGCTCAGGATCATTTCGGATAATATGAACGATGTTGTCTAGGGTATCCTTGATCTTGCCTTGTTTATCTAGTTCAAGTGCCGTCTGCCAAGTATCTTCAGTAAATTCAACAGTTGCCTGATCCATTCTTTCCTTTGCAAACTGAGCCTTTACTTCATCATCTTTTATTGCAAATTCGCACATAGCAACATAGGATGGCATCTTGCTCGGAGATGTACCATCCGATGCCCTGTCATCCAAATTACCAAACTTATGAATACGAACAAGGTCAAAGGCGTTAAGCAGCCTCCCACTCGCAGGGTCTGTTGCATGATGGGAATATGAAAACTTTTCATCATAGACAATGACACCTGCACTTGAGTCAGCAGGCATATAATCATATCTGCCTGTCATTGCTGACGGTTCATAAATCCCTTCCAGGAATTTATCGATCGCATCTCTCATTGAATAGGTACGGCAGAAGGTGCCGACCACACCTTCTTTGGAAAGTGGGTCAGCTTGTTCTTTTAGCGAACGTTCCAATACTTCCGATTGTCTTGAGGATACGGGCCAGGTACTTGTGTCATGCCAATCATCGTATTTATTAAGAAACACATCAGGGTCAAGGAGAGATCCTTCCTTTTCCTCATAAGAAAATACACCGTTCCTTGAAGTGGAAGGCCAATACATCAGCCTTTCCGGTTCATAGGTGGTATCGTCAAACAGGTCGATACCGATGTCTTTTGCCACCATCCGGCTTACTGCAGCATACTCCTCTTCTCCTACATCGCGGGAAAGAGGAATGATCAGCCTAAGTCTTGGGTTCTCAGGAGTGTGCTTATGTGTAGAATAAATGCAGCACTGATACGGGAAGAAGGTGCTTATCTCATCCCATATGCTGCCTGTGCCATAATCCATATCAAGGGTCAGCATGGAGCGTGACAGAACATTGCCTTTTTTTCGCCGGCCATCTTTTAGGTGTCCACCGACAAAGCCGCCGACATCCTTGATGGAATCCTGTCCGCCCTTTTTCATCTTGCGGTATTCTTCCACAGTTTCGGTGGTTCTCTGAGTGGTTTTTACACGGGAACAGAAGTCTTCCCAGCTGATATCAGTGTTTTTCCACCTCTTATCCATCCGACTGTTGCCGTATGCTATTTTCATAGAGCCTCTACCTCCTCAAAATCTTTATTGAAACATCTAACCGTCTGTCTTCGTTTCTTTGCCTTTTCAATTTCGATTCTCATGCCTCTTGAAATAACATCGCCAAGAACCCAAACCTCCTGGCATTTGCCCATAAGGACGATATCCATAAAGATTGCCAGGTCACGCTCCTTTTCATTGTTGTCATCCATAAATTGTGGGAACATAAGGTGCGGAGCAAGAGGAATATTTCCTTTCTCCAATGCGAAACGGCAAAATTTCTGTGCTCTTTTAATGTTTCCTTCCGTGTCCCCGCTAAATGGGGAGCAGATATATACAAGAGGCATGAAGGCAGGTTTTGACGCTGCCTTCTCCTCACGATCGATATTGGTTAGTGCCTCATATGGAGTAGGGTCATAGTATCCTTCAGCATTGAACTTATTTATGCTCATAATACTGCCCTCCGCTCTTGACCTTCTTACTGCATTCATCACAGAAAACTGCTGTACCATAAAGGTCACTCTCACCATCACTTAAAATTTCAGCAATATCTACTGACACCTCAGAGCCACACATTGGGCAGTGGCAAAATACATTCTCATCTGTTATTTCAATGGATATCTCCATGGAATCATTCAATCTTTCTTTCACATAAAACATAGCTATAGCCCTCCTTAATTCTTCTCGATTTTGGTTTTGTACCACTCCAGATGACGCTTGCGTTGCTGATAATCTGGAACAGCTACCAACAAGCCAACATCTACTTTTTGTAAAGTGTCCAGTATCGTAATCTGCTCATCAGACAAATATGGCCTGATGCTTTTTTCTTTTTCAATGCCGTTTGCTAATCTAAACTGCTTTGCAGTCATTCCAACAACGATGCGATTTAACATATCGCATTCATTACTGAAGTGATATGGCTTGGGATTTTCATGCAGCAGCTTAATGTTTGCGGTTAATAGTGGAAACTCTTGTCTTGCAGAAACAAGCCTTTTAATGAAGCACTCCATTTCGTTGAACCTACGAATGTAAAGTTCTTTGAATTTCATCGCTTTTTGCCCTGAATAGCCCATGACCAGCATCGTGAACCCATCCCGAGTCATGAAATAACAAGGTAGCTTTCTGCCAGTACTGTCCTTATAAAAATCAGATTTAAAGTTAGTACCAATGAAATTTTCACTCAACCCAGATTTGGGGTCAGTGATTTTTCTAATATCTCGGATAACATGGTCATGACGTTTTTCAAAGAACTCTGCCACAAACAAACTATCCACTCTTGCCGTATCATTGGTGTCGGCAAATACACCATATTGGTCCTTAGGTATTAATTCTCTCATCAGAATTACCTCCTTAATTTTTTTGAAGGTCTTGACCCTTCTAAGTGGTAGCCTTGGGAAAGGGTCAAATCTGACGATTTTTATATTCTTGTTGTAATTTTTTTGTTGCCCTCTTCAACTTTTGAGTTATGTTGTTCTCATCAGCACCGATGGAGTTGGCATACTCACGTATTGACATGCCATCTATACGAACTGCAATAAAGGCATCAGCCCATTCTGGTTTTTTCGCAAGAGTTTTGCGGATCCAATCATAAATGGCCTCGCATTCGTAATCTCTACTGCGTTCCTCTTCATCGGAAGATGTGCAGAGATAATCCATAATGTTAAAGGACTCATCATCCGGTTCACCCTGGATAAACCCTATCTTCCCATTTGATTTTTTCTTTTTTGGATTGGGGTCTATATACCTGGTTTCCCTGTGCCAGTCGTTGTATTCCTTTTTGTTCATGAGGTCTAACATCTCTTGTACAGTTTCACAACGCTTGACTTCATCTTTCTTTTCAGGCTTAGCCTCCGCAAGACGCTGCTCGTAGTCGGTATCCAGCATGATGCTGTAATCGCCCTCCGGAATTTCGATTGTAGTGTAGAACTTGTGGCCATTTTTGATGTTTTCTTCGTACAGAACTCTAATTTTCATTTGTACTCCTTTCCGTCCTTGCATAGGGCGGCGGAATACAAAAGAGCCTGTGGAGAAGATGACCACAGACTCCGCTTGTCCTAAAAATGGGCACACGAAATCACGGTGGGTGCATCTTCATTCCAAATACAGTCTTTATCACTGTATTCTGAACTCTTATGCATCCCGCCGTCCGTATGCGCACTAGGACCTTGAGATTGATTTAATTAACAGATAGAATTTTTCACTAAAAACAACGTTAACATCTAAAAATTTCGATTCATTTAATTCCTATAACTTGCTCTCCAATAAGAAAACTTGCCGCATAATAAAAATGGCCGGATAAGTACGAACATAACCGTTCATACTCATCCGGCCATTTGGTAGCTCTTAACAGACTCCGTTGCTCGGTATGAGTTATATTAAATTGAACTACTAACTTCTAAACTACTTTTCTATCAAGTAGCGAATCAGAGTTTTTTATGCAGACCACAGTCACGATATTTTTGCACTGAGGACATTTCAAAGATATTTCAATTTCTTTATGAGGTAATCTAGAAATATCAAAGGCTCTTCTTCCACAATTAGGACACTCCATTCTTTTCATAATCGCTCTCCTTTCATAATCAAATTTCTTGAGTCACTATAATTTATCCACTAAGGATATTTGTTACACTCATTATTAGTACAAACGGTTAGTTTCCCATCAAAAAAAATCGCGTCGAACTCCTTTAGGGACATTTTTAGATATTCACTTAGTTTAAGCATTTCTTCAACAGTATAGCGACATCTTTGGCTATTCTCTTTTTCACAAGCAGATTTTGGAGTTATACCAAGATAGTGAGCTACCTCGGATTGACGTATATCTCTTTCTATCCTCTTGGCTTTAAGCAATCTAACATTCATTTTCTTCCTCTCCTTTCACTGTTAATATAATTCTATATCACAAACGGTTAGTTTGTCAATAATATTTAACCATAATTATTGACACAAATGGTTAGCTGTGTTATACTTTTGGTTAATAGGAGGTGTGTATATGAATACTCTAGGAGATAAAATTTCTGAATTGCTAAAAGAAAGTGGAATGACACAAAGAGAACTTGCCTCGAAGATTGGTTCTACCGAGATGACTGTTTCCCGGTATGTAAGAAATGAACGTCAACCAAAGGCGGAAATCCTTTCAAAAATTGCAGAAGCTTTAAATACCACTACTGATTACTTGTTGGGAAGAGATATAGTTAACGATGATGAAAGCGAATTTATGAAGATCCATCGTCTGATAGCAAGAAATGCTAGCAAAATGACACCTGAGAAGAAAAATGAATTAATAAGAACTTTATTGGACAAATAAGGGGGAGTTGATTATTGGCTGTTAGTTTTGAACGATACGAAGAAATTAAAGATATTGTTGCCCATACACTTAAAATAGGAAAGGTTAACTCAATCCCTATTTGTTGTTTTGAACTAGCCTCACGATTGGATATTGAATGTATCCCTTATTCCAGCTTATCCCTTGAGAAGCAATCTGCATGCATTCAATTTAGCGAAGAAGGGTTCACACTTAACAATTCGATTTACTACAATGATTACCGAATATCAACTAGAATTAGATTCACCGTAATGCATGAAATCGGCCATATTATGCTTAATCACTTAGAAGATAGTGATGATGCTGAACTTGAAGCTAATTTTTTCGCTGGGTATATATTAGTACCGCCTGTTCTTGTTTATGCTCATGATAAAACAAATGATATAGATCAAGACAGAATCAGAAATTTATTTGATGTTTCCAATCCAGTGGCTGAAAACTCTTATAATTACTACAAAAAATGGATTCAGAGAAATTCAAATTTATTTGGGTTGTCACCAGTTGATACATTTATTTACAATCATTTTTTCTCGATCCCTACAACCACTTAAAAGAAGCTGCCTTTGCAAAGAGCCAGCTTCTTTTATATTTAAAGTCTACATTCTATATCTAATCCGAAGTACTTCAACTTGTTGCTTTATCTTAGTTTCCTTTGATATGTTTGTTAATCTACCTTTATGTTTTTGGAGCGTCTCAATAAACTCTAACAAAGCAGGATTGGTTGCATTCATTCTTACAATTTCAAGCATTTCTTTGAATTTTGCTTCACACATACTATGCTGGAGCTTATTTGAAATCCGTTCAATATTAAACGAAGTAACAGCTATAAATGCGTGAGCTTCATTAAAGCGTTCGATTAGCTCCTTGTAAATAGGATCAGCCGACCAGCAAACACCATATCCATTGGTTAGGAACACATCCACTATTGTAATGACATAATCCCTGTCTAATTGTGCCGGAATCTTTTGATCCCCAACTAATCGCTTTACTTGTCTAGCAAATTGTGGCTCATTATAAAAATTGTTAGTTCCTCTATGCATTGACAACAATTGGTTAAGGGCAATCTTCAGCTCATATGCTCTTACATTATCCGGGAGGTAAGATTCACCGCCTACTATAGAAATGAAGCTACGTGCAAGTTTGGCTTTTTCTTCATCTTCATTGACCATGTAAATCGCATATGAAGTTGCAAACTCATTTCTTGTTGCAGCGTCTATTCTTTCCCACAAAGCAGGCATGAGCTGCTTAACATTCATACCTATATGGGGTACGGTATCTTCTCTCAGAAATAATCCATAAAGCCCTTTTGCCATAACATTGGCCAGTTTAGTTGGTATTGTCTCAATAAAGGAGATTGCGTTAATAACATGTGTTTCTGATAACAACCCCTCTTTAATTGCTCTTATTAAAAGTTGTGCTTGAACTGTAGCAGCTGGAACTTCCAATGTTATAACTTCGCGTATGCATACCTCTAGCATAGATATCAGCTGTGTACCGCTGATCTCGGCCTGATTGGAACTATCCCTTTCAATATAACCCAACATGAATTGGATATGATCAAGCTGCTTATATCCTTTTTCAGACAACAACTCAATCTTTCTTGCTCCTTCTAGTAACTCAACTTCTTGAACTTTATCTAAATCCTCTAATGTGGAGAATTCTTCTCTGCGTTCTGAAGGAATAGCAACATCAAAGAAATAGTCAATATCATATTGTTGAATCCTAATTTTAAGTTGCTTAATGGTCTCAACCCAAAGATGATTTAGTGCAGAATCAAATAGACCTACACTGGCAGCTGTCATAAACTTTGTAATAAAGTGAGCTGATTCCAACTGAGGTTCAGGCATGTACTCTAGCACATCTATGAAGTTTTTAAATACTTTTTTTCGTTCTGGTACTGGGGCTAGAATATCTTCAATAGGAAGCCCAACGGCATGATAAACACTCATCATTTTTTCTTCAAAATCAAGCATCGTAGGCGAAAACTCATTATTTGATTGTAATATCAACTCATTACGTTCTTCATTTATTACCATAGACGTTCTCCTTACTATTAGATTTGTTATCAGGGTATTCATCATAAGTTCGGCCTTCAAGCAGTCGCCCAGCTTTTTTCTTGTTTTTGCCTCCCCATTGCTTAAAGAAGAATGGAACTCCAAATTCTTGAGCTTTATTCCGAATTTCTATAACCCACTCATCATTCATAGGTCTGCTTTTATGCCCGGATTCTCCTCCAACAATAATCCAGTCTATCCCTTCTAATGAAAGATCTGATAGAGCTGACAATAGAGGTTCAGCAGATATAAACTTTACAGCTGCCTTGGTTCGAATCAACTGGCCGGCCCTACTAACATTATCATTGTTTTCGACTGTTACACCCATCCAAATATTTTTCGTCCAATTAATATGAGGTGATAGTTCTATCATTCTATCCGCTCTTTTAGTTAATACCTGAAACGTATGCCAATGAGCTTTGTTCATGGTATCAAAGATTTTAAGAATGATTTCATCTGGTAGATCTTCATGGAAGATGTCAGACATTGAATTTACAAATATTCTCCTAGGCTTTTTCCACTTAAGAGGAGCATCTATCAGATCCTCATGAATAGTAACCTCAAATTCATTTATATATCTGGGATTATGCATCGCCTTTAGCCTTTTTGCAAAAGCAGCAGCATAACAATTTTGGCAACCGGCAGATATTTTAGTACAACCAGTTATTGGATTCCATGAGCTTTCAGTCCACTCAATTTTTGTCTTATTTGCCATTATTTCACCAACAATTCTTTTTTAAGTTTAAATTCACGGTCATTTGTAATTCTCTTTTTAATCTTCTTACCTTTCGGGATAATTACCTCTATGAAACCTTCTTTATCTAAATTATCAATTACTCCTTTGAGCTCATCTGCTAAATAAGGAGTTACTTGATATTTTTCAGCCATATTGCATTCATCTAAACTTTCTAGAAGAGTCCCGACTTTCCAAGTTTTATACAAAAATCGGTTATTCTTTCTCATACACTCTTTGATAACTTTCATTAATCCTTCTTCAACAAAATCATCCCTATTAAATAATGAAATCTGGAAATCATCCTTGCTGTCATAAATAAGTGATGTGTCATTAGAATTGTTGTGCTTAAGCATCACCTTCTTCATTTCTACAATTGCTTTATGGCTCTTCGTAATAAAAAGTATGTGATGGCTTATTTTTTCTTTATTGTCTGCTTCAAATCCGAATGGCAACACGAACAACTTATATCCAGAATACTTTTCATTCTCCATTTCTCTAATTAAGTTTCTTGAAAATAGTTCAACTATTCTCTCAGCTTTTTTCTTCTGTTCCATCTCGACATTATTTACTAAATCAATCACAGCTGGAAGTTGTTCTCCAAATATTGGTTCTAAATGACAGTGCTGTGTTTCTTTGTTAATATCCATAATGAATCTATTTGAGTTGAAAAAAAGAACACAGTCTGAGCCAATATTTTTAACAAGTTCCCAAGTCTGAGTGACTGACACATCTTTATAACCCCAAGGGTCAATAAATGAAAAAATTGGACACTCTTTATAGGTATGTACTTTAATGTCTACATTCTTTGCACATTCATTTAAAATTGTTGGCTGAAATGTCAATTTAGGTAAAACTTCATGCTCTTTAACTAGTTTCTTTAATCGTTCAACAAACCCTGTATTTTCATCATTAAATACAATCCGGAGTTTTTTTCTAATATCATCATTTTTAAAGTTGTTGACTATGTCTAATAATGCCAAAGGTGTCGAGTTTTGACCATCTTCAAACTTTCCAGGCCCACAAAAAAGATCAATGTAAATTATCTCGGATGAATCTTTCCCAACTGAGTTATTAATTATTGGGAAATAAGCTTTAAAGAAGTCCGTTACAATTAATGTTTTTACTTTTGATTTTTCACTCTGCGATCCAAAGAAGTTATCCGTTGTTGCCATATCGCTCCCCCCTTTATTTTTATTAAATTAGTGCGTTAACCATTATGAATTTTGTAGAGATACAACACCCCCTGGAATCACTGTGTAAAATTTGCCTGTCCGTTTATAAACATTGGCAAAATCCAATCCCTAAGTTTTTCCAATTCAATGTTCTCAAATATTTTATTTGTGATCAACTTGTTAGATGCTGATGCAATAATATTAAATTTATCAACTATATTCTTGCTTGGTACTATTATACTTAGCTCTTTAAGAAATTTAAAATGTCGTGCATATCCATAATTCGATAAATCGAATTTTAATAAAGAGTAATATAAAAATAGTTGAGGCACCGATTCATTATTGCTAACTATAATTTGAGTTCCATCTGCTCCTCTAGCAAAATCAAATCCGATATATTTGACGACTCGAGTATGGTCCCCAAAAATTATTGATCCGCTAGGAGTTGAAATAATCGAATTACTGTCATTAGTATAGCCTGCAATAAAGTTTGAGCTTTGATCAATTATAGGTATTTCCCCGCAACTTAAATAGTCGCTCGTTTGTATTTTCATAGAACTGGGTGCTTTTTCAATCAGGTCCCCAACTTTTGTACTTGACCAGCCTTTGGGAATTTTCTTGTTAAGTGACTCATTCCATTCTAACTTCCCATCCGACATTGTATATGGTTCTCCTTCTTCATTTGGAAAATCAAATTGAACAAACCAATAATCATATATCAAACGCATTCTACCATCTAACTCATTTATAATTTTTTTATTTATCTGTATTTTTCTCTCAATGTTATATAAGAAGTCGCCTATTTCAACTTGTTCTTCATAAGATGGTAAATATACGTTTAAAAACGAAAATATATCTTCATTAAAACTAGCTCTTAATGTCATGAACGCATTATTTGTTATTGCTTTTCTAAATAAATTTCCTCTTAGGTAAAAGGCCATATACTTATGATATACCTTAGCACCCTCTTTGGGTCTCAACCTTTTAGTAAACCCACTATACGACGCTTTAGGATAGTCCTGAAGTGCAACACAACTCATTGCGAGTTCGTCAATAGTTTCGCTAGTTCGTGTAACAAGAATATCGCCTTCTTTCACCGAGTATGTTTCTTGCTCCTTTTCAGTGGTATTCATTAAGTCTGGTAGTACTTCTGGCAGAAAATAATTATTAAATACTGTGCTGAACGAGATAAATGGATGCCCATGTCCGGCTTGATCTTTTGATGTCGAGATACCAGAGCTCATATCATATAGATCAGATAATGGATATTTCTTAATGCTATTCAAACTTTATCTCCTCCAATCCATTTTTAATTTCCATTGCCAAACTATTTCCTTCTTGAAAAAGAGAATTTAATCGTTTTTCAAAATTACGAATATTTATAATGAACTCGTCATTAGTCATTTCAACATATTCTATTTTAACTTCAAAATATTGACCAGCTGAAAATGATAATTTCTTTGCTTCAATGTCTTTATACTCAACGACAGCACTAAAATCTTCTACCTCAGATACAGAATTAAATGTATTAATAATCTTCATAATTTCATCGTTGCTCAAAACAGTTTTCTGATTTTTCCCGTCTATTTTTACTTTCTTGCCTAAATTAGAAGCATCCATTAACACTATTTTCCCGTCGATATTTTCACGATCTAAAAACAGAATAGATACATTGGTTCCTGTTGTTGCAAAAATATTCGAGGGCATTGATATAACACCACGCAACATTTTTTTCTTTATTATATGCTGCCTAATTTTCTTTTGAATACCTGATCCTGCTGTCAAAAAACCTGTAGGCACAACTATTGCTGCTTTACCTTTGTTTTCCAAAGAGAAGATTATGTGCTGTACAAACATTAAATAGATAGCCATTGCGCTTTTCTTTTTATCGGGGATGTTAGGAACGCCAGCAAAGAATCTTTTTTTATATTTTTCGCCTGCAAGAGTATTTCTATTTTCAGAAAAATCCATATTAAAAGGAGGATTACTTACAATATAATCAAATATCATTAGTCCATCTTTATTTTTATTAAGATGTCTTGGATTCAAAAGTGTATCTTCATGAACAATGTTAGGCAAAGAATGAACTAAATTATTTAAGATTAAATTCAGTCTAAGAAACTCATTGGACTTCTGTGAAATATCCTGTGTGAAAATAGAACAATTATCTTCACCAATTTCATGTGCTAATGCCAAAACAAGAGTTCCAGATCCTGCTGCAGGATCGTATACTGTGACATTTTTTGCTCCATTAGGTACCATTATTTTTGCAATTATACTTGCAATTGAGTGTGGTGTATAGTACTCAGCATACTTACCAAAGTCTTTATTATAATCTTTTATAAGGTATTCAAATATGTCGGCAAAAAAATCATATTTCTGTTTAAATATATTATCGAAACTAAAGTTTGCTAGTTTATCTATTATTGCACTACAAAATTTATCCTTCTTCTCCTCTTCAACTACATATTGTGAGACTGAATCAAATAATCTAATCTTGGATTGTCCACCTGTTTGTACAGAAAAAATGTCAATATTGTTATTAGCTATTTCGATCAAAGTAGTATCAAATACTTCATGAAAACGATCTTCATTCTTTTTACTAAATAAGGATGAAATAAAGTGTTCACTCTTTAACCTTGCCGTAGAAGCACTAAAATCCATTAGCATTAATTCATACTCATCCTCAGACATTCTTGCCATCTGTATCTCAATCTCCTTAGCTGACATATCTGAAAATCTAGGTACTACTTTTCTCGATTCATGAATAAATTTATCATTCAAAAATTTATATAAAAAAACTTCAGTAATTATTTTATACTCACTACTTGCATTCCCAAGCCCGTAGTTCGAACATATTGCTTTTAAGTCATCTATCATTCTCTTTGTTTGTGATTTAATTTCTGTTATCTGCATTAGCTTGCCCAATTCCTTTCAGTAAAATATTCGCTTGAAATACAACTTCCAATATATTTGATTTGTGATGCTGAATATTGAACCCCACTTTCTTCAAGCTCTTTTTTGATTAAAGGATACATATCCTTCAAAAAGTATGGCTCATTATTCAACAGTCTTTCGTTAGATAATATGCGACCATCAATTTGATGCTTGAGACCCAACAAGATTTTATGTAAAACTAAATCTGCTGCTATTGGAGGCGGCGATTCCTTTAATCTTTTATGCGCCCTCATAAACTTAGGGTCATTTTCATATTTCAAGGTCAACATCAAATCTTCACGATTTCTTTTCTCTGCAGCATTCCGAATGCGATCAAGGTCGGATATATTTTGTGTCATTTCGTCAGCATTCAATTCTTCAATGTGTTTTTTACTCAATAGCCTTTGTAGCTCTTCCATTAAAGAAACATATTCCGGATCTTGTGGATCTAAATTACGTTGCATCTCTTTTCGAGTGCGCTCAAGACTGTCTCTGAACCTATCTGCAATGACTAATTCTTTTTCAGATATTTTTCTGAAATTAAAATCAATTTCATCAAGAGCCATATTTAATACAGCACTCATATCTTCGGCATTTTGCAAATTATGTTTTAAGTTAATTAAATTGATCCGATTGTTTACTTCATTGTATAAAGAACTAATATTTTCTAGTGAAAATTTATTAGATAATTCCTCGTATCCAAACAATTTAACTACATTGTATAATTCTTTATACAGCTCTAATGCATTGCGAAGATCTATTAACTCTGATTTATCTTCTATGCTGGAAATTTGCTGTGAGAAGATCTCAGCATTTTTAGTGTCAAATAAAAACAGTCTTTCATTTATCATTCTTAAGTCTATTTCAATTTCTTTGGCAGTCTTAAAAATATTATCGTACTGTTTGAATTCGTCTCCAAGTTCTAATTGCAACTCCTCAAAATACGCCTTATTAGTTTTATCAAATTCTGTGCGAATATCTGCAAAATCAACAACATACCCAAAACGAAATTTTTGATATGGGCGATTCACACGAGTAAGAGCTTGTAATAGTGAATGGTCTTTTATTACTCTGCCAAGATACATTTTCTTCAAACGGGGTGCATCAAACCCTGTAAGCAGCATATTATACACAATCAAAAAGTCGATCTGTCCCTTTTTAAACTCATCTCTTCGTTGTCTTCGTATATCAGTATCATCTTCATCATGGAGTATGAGAGCTGATGAGTACTTGGTTTTCTTTATTTCATCAAATACTGCTCTTGCTTGTTTTGAAGAGTCACAAACAATCATACCTCCAATTGTATCGTTGTTTAATACAATATGGCTCTTTTCAAAATCGGCAATGATATATTTTACAAGCTCTTCAACATATTTGTGATGTGCAAATAAATCCTCTTTAGTAATAGAGCCTTTTAACGTTTCAATTTTTTCAAGAGTTGTTTGAAGTTTTTTCTTATAAGTAGTTTCTATTCCTTCCCTAATAAGCCTCAAAGTATATCTGTCAGCAATTGACCTATTGTAATAATATTTATGAATATACGCTCCGAATACATCCTTCGTATTATAATCATGACCTATTAATGGCGTTCCCGTCAAAGCAATCATGACAGCATTTCTATCAGATCCTAACAAATTAGCCAAGAATGAACCCGTAGGTTTGTAACTTCTGTGCGCTTCGTCAAGGAAATATACTCTTTGAACTTCCACATTATAATCAGCAGCTTTTGCTACGGATTCTTCTGAGAATTTTTGAATATTAATAACCGTAATGGTATCTCTACCAGTATTATTATTTGTACTAGTGGATCGAATATTTGTAATAAAATCGTCTTTGGAATTCACCTCTTCCACAAAAAGTCCACGAGCACGAAACTCATCTGCAGCTTGTGTCAAAAGATCCAGTCTATCAACAACAAAGTAAAACTTTGCTATTGTACCTTGCTTTTGATAATAGTCTTTTAAATATCTTACGTTATAATATGCCAGAGCAGTTTTACCACTTCCTTGTGTATGCCAAATAACACCGTTCTTAGTACCATTATTTAATTTCTCTTCAATTGCTTTAGTGGCAAATAACTGTGGGTAACGCATTAGGTGTTTTTCAAGGTTTGTTATACCCTCATCATTGGTCCGTTCCACATATGCTATTGCGTATTTCAAAATAAGTATAATTCTCTCGTGTGAAAACATAGATGTAATTATTCTATTTGTAGGACTAACAGGAGATAAGTTTGTTGTATACTCGGGTGAATGCTTTAATGAAACCAAATTTGTATCTTTCAATATTTCAATTTCTTTAAAACTATCAATTGGTTTAATCTTTGTAAAAATACTCTCGTCTTCTTCTCTGAAATGACTAAAGAATAATCTATCATAACTACTAGACGCATAAAATGCACCTTCAAGTGGGACTACCTCGTTGTCATCATATTCGCTGTTATTAGAAAAAATCATAAGTTGTGTGATATTCACATATCGTTTAAATTTCTTGTTTTTAAATCTCTTACTGATTCGGGTATACTCAGCCTGAATGCCATCTTTATTATTTGGCTTCTTTACCTCAATAAATGAAATAGGAATACCGTTTATTAAAACTATGATATCTGGTCTAAATTCATCATTGCCATTTTTGTAAGTTAATTCTGTCACCACTTGATATGTATTTTGAATGCCATTCACGGTGAAAAAGTCAATTAGTTTTAAGCCGTTATATCCAGAAAGAAGCATGCTATAAAAAGCTCTACCTAGATCATCTCCAGAAAGGATAATCTTAATCTCCTCAACAATCTTTTCTACATCTTCCATAGACAAACTAGTACCATTTATTCTATTTATGGCATCACGAAAAATATCAACGAAGATGTTTGTATCTGCATCAATTTTTCCACTATAGTTCTTGAGTGAGACATACTCATATCCTAATCGTGTAAAATGAACCAACGCTGGAATCTTAACACGAGAGTTTTCATTATGTGGAGCTTTCATAGGGCACTACTCCTTTCAATCAGAATTAATGTTTTCTTTAGAGTCTAAAACAAATTCCATGATGTCACCGATATTGCATTGGAGGCATCTACAGATTTTGTACATGCTCACCATGCTCACCGATTCACCTTTACCAAGGCGAGCGATGATATTGTAGGTAATACCAGCTTGATCTTTTAAATCAGTTTTATTCATCTTCCTGTCTATCAAGAGTTTCCACAGATTATCATAGCTAATTACCATGAACCGCACACCTCCAAAGATGTAAAATATAGTTAATAACAGTATAACACATTACTAAACGAAATAGAAAGAAAACCTTACATTAATGAAAGGTTTTAGTGTGACCTTCATAAATAAATAAGACAACCATCTTATCAACTCAATCAATCTTTGTCAGCAATCCTATCAACTCACAAACCCCAAAGTCAATCTAACCACTCAACCTTACATTTTACTAATCTCGGATAAGTTCCCACAAAATAAAAAACCGTGATTATCCTTCCGGCTTAAAGCCAGGTCTCAAATCACGGAAAGCCTTTATTCCAAAGCTTTTCTTAACTCTTACTTCTTTGCTCTTGACATCAATACTACCGTCTCAACGTGAACACTATGGGGGAACATGTCCACAGGTTGTACTTCAATTACCTTGTAACCACCATCAACTAAAACCTTGAGGTCTCTGGCCAATGTTGATGGATTGCAGGAAACATACACAACCCTCTCTGGTTTCATTTTTATAATCGTATCCAGAACAGATTTTTCACATCCTTTTCTGGGGGGATCTACAATGACTACATCCGCATCGATTCCCTGATCATGCAATTTAGGGAAAACTTCTTCAGCTTTTCCACAATAGAAATCAACATTTTCAATCTTGTTTTTCCTGGCATTTTCATTTGCGTCATCAATGGCTTCCTGCACAATCTCGATTCCATAAACATGCTTAGCCTTTTTTGCGGCAGCTAGCGATATGGTTCCAATGCCGCAATATATATCAAAGACATTCATCGTACTGTCTATCTGAGCATATTCTATTGCTTTGTTATATAATACCTCAGTCTGTAGTGGGTTGACTTGAAAGAAAGAATTGGGAGAAATGCTGAATTCCAGATCAAATATCCAGTCTTCAAGAACTGATTCCCCATACAGTTTCTTGTACTTGTCTCCTAGTATCACGTTGGGTTGATTCTCATTGACGTTCAGAATGATGCTTTTTATTTGTGACGCTTCCTCTAGCAATTTACTAACTATCTCACCCTTGTAGGGTAGCTTATTTTTAGATGTTACAATAATCAGCATAGCTTCGTCATTTTTATTGGTCCTTATTATCAGATGCTTAACAAGCCCAATATGTCTAATCTCATCATAGGGCTCAATACCAAGAGTTTCCATAAGGGCTCTGAAGGTGTTGACAATAATCTCCGCTATAGGATGTTGAATGATGCAGGTCTCAAGGTCTACAATATCATGTGTGGTCAATCTATAAGCCCCTATGGCAGTTTTGCCCTTATGAGAAGCCACTGGGAAGGTCCCTTTATTCCTATATCGGTAAGGGTCATTCATGCCTATTGTATTATGAATGACTATGTCACCTATTACCATGACTTTATTGATGTCGGACATGACCCGGTGCTTTTTGTAATCCAGCTGCTTTTGATAATCGATGTGCATAATCTGACAGCCACCGCATTCCCAGAAGTACATGCAACTCGGTTCAACTCTGTTGGGTGATTTCTCCAATAATTCAACGAGTCTTCCAATCGCATATTTTTTTTTGACCTCAACGACTTCAAGTCTAACCCGATCCCCCATAATGACATTATCTATGAAAACAATAAAGCCATTAACTTTTGCAACACCTTGTCCCCTGTGATTTATATCAACTATTTCAGTCTCTAAAACATCATTTATCTTTAATGTAATTTCTGGCATGCTTTCCCTCGCTTGAAAAATATTTGTCTCTAAATATATTATACTACACTAAAAAGAATCCGCAAAATAAAAGGTTTTGATAGTAATTTCTTTTATGAATATGATATAATTTCTTATAATATACATTTCATATAGGAAATCAATAGTAAATATTATTGATTTCAGTTAGCTTATTGGTTGCTATTCATTAAATAGGTTGTAA
>CAKMKB010000091.1:0-3765 GCA_927435965.1 uncultured Clostridia bacterium | reverse complement strand
AGCAGTTACTGCACCGAGGAAGAAACCATGGAGACCATCAGGAGAGTATTTCAAACCTATGGCTCTGTGAAGGATACATAAGCATACAGGGAAACCGCAGCGCCAAGGGAATCAAAGCCGGGTCCCAGATTTGCAGTGGTGGCTGGTATTCTAAGCTCGATCATCTTGGTCCTCGCTTATGATAGCCATAATTTCGTCAGCCATTGTTTCAGGCTTGCATGTCCTTTGATGTAGTATTTTTTTATCTCCCAATCCATTGACCACATCAGGAATCATTAATCCTGTTCTTTCAGAAAGCTCAGCCATCAAAGTGAGCTCGTCTTTATCTGAAGGACCATAAATGGCACTGTAGACACTTCCCGGGAACTTGAACGGGCTTGCAGTAGATAGGATGACCGTTTTGGTCTGATCCTTTGTAGCACGAATGTAGTCCTCATATGTTTTGTAGGCGACTGCAGTATGGGTATCCATCACATAGCCATAGGTTTGAAATACTCTCCTGATGGTCTCCATGGTTTCTTCCTCGGTGCAGTAACTGCTCCAGAATTCTTCCTTCAGTTTTTCTTTTATGGTGTCATTGACTTCATATTTTTTATTAGTTGCCAGGTCTTTCATAAGGCTTGCGATATAGTCGTTGTCGCAATCGCTCAAGTAGTATAACAGTCTTTCAAGATTGCTGGATATGAGTATATCCATAGATGGCGACATGGTTTTGATGAACGGTCTGTTGATGTCGTAGATACCTGTATCGATAAAGTCTCTCAGTATATTGTTCTCATTCGCAGCACATATCAGCTTATTGACCGGGAGTCCGATTTGTTTCGCAAAATAGCCTGCCAGAATGTTTCCAAAATTACCGGTGGGCACAACAAAGTTGATTTGGTCTCCTCTATTGATTTCCTCGTCTTTTATCAGTTTTTCATAGGTTGAGAAATAGTAGGTGATTTGGGGTATCAATCTGCCTATGTTGATGGAGTTTGCTGATGAGAACTTGATATTTCTGGCTTTCAACCCAGCCCTCATAATCTCATCATTGAGAATGATTTTAACAGCTGATTGAGCATCGTCAAAATTGCCGTCTATAGCTACGACATGGGTGTTGTGTCCCTCCTGAGTAACCATCTGCAGCCTCTGAACCTGGCTGACGAAATTATGGCTATCATAAGCGAGGACCAAGATGATCGAACTTAGAATTCCCGCCACCACTGCAAATCTGGGACCCGGCTTTGATTCCCTTGGCGCTGCGGTTTCCCTTTATGCTTATGTATCCTTCGCAGACAGTGAAAAACCTTTAGAAATAAATGGCTGCACTCAGGAATATTGCAATAGTGATAATCTGATTTACACATCCTATCTCAAGGTATTTGAGATGTATGGCAAACCACCAAAAGATGTAAAGATCGATATAAAATCCGATATCCCTACCTCCAGAGGACTAGGAAGCTCGGCTGCCTGCGTGGTGGCTGGAGTTGCAGGAGCACTTCATGCTATGGGAATGGAGCTAGATAAAAAACTGCTACTAGATATATCCACCCAAATAGAAGGCCATCCGGATAATGTCTCGCCAGCGATATATGGAGGACTGACAGCCTCCATGATGCATGGAGATCAAGTATTTACGAGACAATTTAGGTTCAACGAAGCAATAGATTTCTACGCTTTTATACCAGATTTTAATTTATCTACATCGGATGCAAGGGGTATATTGCCTAGACAAATAGATTTCAAGGATGCTGTATCTAATATTTCGAGAATTCCTTTATTGCTTAAAGGTTTGGAAGAGAATGACAAGGAGCTGATTAGAGCATCCATGCAGGATCTACTGCACCAACCCTATCGAAAAAGCCTGATACCGGGATATGAGAGCATAGAAGAAGTCTGCCTAGAAAATGATTGTCACGCTGTATACCTTAGTGGTGCTGGTCCCACCATCATGTGCCTATCGGACCAACAGGGGATAGAGTCCAAATTATCTCAGGTATTAAACAAACTGAATCACCAATGGGTCATCCGTAAACTTACAATAGACAATGATGGATTAAAAATATTAAGGAGTTGATTTTATGAGCAATAAAAAATATCTGATCGTAAACAAAAAAATCCTACCGGAGGTATACGATAGAGTCATTGAGGCCAGAACGCTGATCAATGATAACATGGTAAAAGGCATCAGCGAGGCCGTCAAGCAGGTCGGAATCAGCAGAAGCACCTATTATAAATACAAGGATTATGTTTTTGCGCCATCAGAGGACACCATAGGCAGGATGGCAATCATTGCCATGACACTATCCCATAAGAGAGGTGTGTTGTCAGCGGCAATTAACTTTGTATCAGATTATAACGCCAATATTTTGACCATCAACCAAAACATACCCATCAACAGCCAAGCGAATGTCACCCTATCGCTAGACATATCAGGAATGGAAGCGTCTGTGGATGAGATGATCGAGGTATTGCGTAAGATAGACGGTGTATTGAGCGCCAAACTGTTGTCAGTAGAGTAAGTATAAGTAAAAAAATAGAGCATATCAGATGATATGCTCTTGATTTTTAAGATGGATAATTCAGATTCTCACTTGTCATTTTTTCCAAGGTTTCATTGACAAATATTGATGCTTCCAACTTAGCTACCTTCAAATTCATATCTAGATAATTGCCGCATGATACAGGATCAGCTCCGGGTATCTCATCATCATATACAGCTATAAATGAAAACATTTCATGTATGATTGGCACTATCTCAATAGATGAATGATCACCCTTCAAAATAAGATAAAATCCTGTCCTGCAGCCCATAGGTCCGAAATAAATGGTTTCGGAATTGTATGAATCGTGGTTGCGAAGATATGTAGCTCCCAGATGCTCGATAGCATGCATCTCACCTGTGTTCATTACAGGCTCTCGGTTGGGTCGTTTCATCCTGATATCATAGGTGGTGATGATATGGTCACCTACAACATCCTTTCTCGAAACATAGACTCCTCTATTCAGTTTTTCGTGGTCCACTTGAAAACTCTCTATTTTTTCCATAACACACCTCTTTATCATGTAGCTTCACCTTTATTTTACTATTATTCATACTTGTTGTCCAATGAATGCACCACATCTCAATGATGAAGATTCATCTTTTAATCCGATGACTAACAGTGCTAAGACTCCCACTTCCATAAGTGGGAGATAAGCACTGTAGAGTCCTTGGATAACGGTTTCTAAGGTTCAGATGGCGTTTCAAACGCCATCTGAACCAAAGAACCCTGTTAATACTTGCCATAGAATAAAAACAACGATATACTATTAACAATTGAATATACAAAAACATACTGAACGATAAGTTAATCATTTTGGGGGGATAATATGAGTAAACTGTCGAATGCCATGACGATGTTGATTTTACTGAGAGCCAAACAACAGATGAAAATCGACGAAATAGCCGAAGTTCTGGAAATCAACAGACGAATGGTCCAAACCTATAAGGATGATCTGGAAAAAGCTAAAATCTATATCGAATCCAAGCCTGGAAGATATGGTGGATACAGCCTGCCAAAAACCTTTGACAGCTTATTGAACCTTAGTCTTGATTCTGATGAAGTCATGGCTCTGGAAATGGCTTATAAACAATTGGAAGACTCCGGCTTTGTATACGCCAGAGAGTTAGCCGATGCATATCATAAAATAATGGCATCCGTACAAATCAACCGACATCAGTACAATGATTTTCTACCAGACTATCAGTTTGTGAGCAAATCTTCACCTGCAGCACTTTCT
>CAKMKB010000090.1:0-9649 GCA_927435965.1 uncultured Clostridia bacterium | reverse complement strand
CCTAACATGCCATCACTCATTATCAAGAGGCTTTCGCGGCATAAACGCTGCCGATATTATCATCGGGAGTTGACGTATCTAAATATTAATACACAAGAATATTTAACAGGTCCGTGTCACATATGTTTGACGTCTCTAGAGAAAGAAAAACTGTTAATAAATATTTCCCTTGTCTTTCTTTTAAACAAAAAAACAAAAATAATACCACATAAATGAGAAAGAAAACACCATCATCTTTCCAAGCACTTTGCACCAAAATAAAATTTCCAATTCTAAAGCCTACCATATCCATAAAAAACCAAACTATCAAACATAGGTTAGAAATAATACATGTTCTTTTACTCATTTCAATTTCGCCCTCCATTATATTAAACCCAAGTTTTTGTTTTTTCTTTTTTAAGCCAAAAGCCATAAATCAATCCTGCAAATATTCCTGTTAGATGGGCAACCCCGCTATCTAAAGATTGAGGAACAATAACTGCTGACAAAACACTAAATATAACCAAAGCCAATACCCACCACTTAGCCTTTGACTTTAAAACTACCGTATCAGGGCGCATTACAGAAAATGCAGTCACTACTCCCAAAACGGCTGCGGAAGCCCCTGCTATTTGCCCTGTCTGTTCAACTATCAATCCGGTCATTGGAAATGTCAGACTACCCATCAGCCCTGCTATGAAATATACAATTGCTACTGCTTTTGCACTTGTAATCTTTTCTAATCTTGAACCAAAATAGAAAAACAACCCCATATTAGCAATAATGTGAATCAGTACTTCATGAGAAAAAAACACAGTTATTAAGGTCCAGGGTTTTCTAATGACAGTATTAACATCAGAGCTTAATAGCAAATTGTCTCCAATGTCTGGAATAACATTCAATACAATAAATATTATGATATTGACTAATATAATAACTGACGTTCCTTTTCCGATACGGATACTTTCTTTTTGCTTCACGTTTACATTCATATTTCTTTCACCTTTCTTTATATTAGATTATCTGATAACACGATCAATCAAATCATCTAAATATCTCTCCCTTTGATTTTTATTAAAAAAGTCTATTTCAGTACGAACTTTTATGACATCGTTCCTTAAAAAAGATACTTGTATACTTGACATCATCTCATGCAGAATAATAAACAACTCACTATCGGTTTTTCGATCACCGTATATTTCTTTCAGCACTTTATAATGAACCATGGATGACTGATCAGTGTTGTCTCCCAATGCTGCAGCGCTTAAATCTAGAATCATTGATGTCTTTGATATTATCGGATTTGCTACTATAAAATCACACTTAGCCTTAAACACATGTTTTAGTTTATCTATGGGTGCCATATACAGATTGTCATACAGTTTTTCAATCTCCTCTATAAACTGGCTTATAATCCTCAAAACACATATACCAATGAGGTTGTCTTTAGTCTGAAAGTGATAATTGATTAACCCGCTCCCCACTTCAGATTTAACAGCTATATCTCTGATAGTTATTTGACTAATATCCTCAAACTCTTTAATTAGCTGTGTAGTCGTTTGAATGATTTTTTCCCGTGCATTGTTTTTATCTTTTCCCATATGATTACCTCCTTGACTCGATATATATTATAAGATCTGATTTAACTGAACATCGTATTGTACGTTGTTCAAATCACCGTTCAGATTCTATCTCTATTCTTTGTATTTGTCAATGTTTTTATCTAAATTTTTACATGAAAAAAGACTAGATTTCTCTAGTCTTTGGAATGAATCTACATCATTTATGCAGGATTGGCGACACTTTTTTATAAATCAATATGGTTACTGCTGAAACCGCTATTCCTTTTATAAGATTAAACGGTAACACAGCATACAATATCAATGTTTGAAGACTGGTTATCGAATGGTTTAGCGCACTACCCATGTCTACAAAGAATTGAAGTGGAACACCATATACTTTCGCATAAACTGGTAATAGAACAAAATAATTTGCTAGGGATGCGAATATTGCCATGGTAAATATCCCCACTGTCAACCCGATTATTGCTGATTTCATAGTTTTGTTTCTGTGGTAAATCACTGAAGCCGGTACCACTAATGAACAGCCTATCAAGAAATTGGCCGCTTCTCCGACACCACCAGTCATGGTTCCGTTGAGAACGAGATTCAACAAAATTTTGATGAACTCAATAATGATTGCTGCAACTGGCCCCAAGGCAAAACCGCCTATAAGAACTGCTACTTCACTGAAATCCAGCTTATAAAAATTTGGTGCAAACCATAACGGTGTTTGAAGAAGCATCAATACACCGGCTACTGCTGAAAGCATGGAAATCTTTGTAAGAACTTTTACATGCCCTCTCTTTAAAACACTTGTCTTGTCTGACATCTTACTACCTCCAAATCTGATTTTTTCAGAGGATTAAAAAAACCTCTGAAGTCCTCAGAGGCAAATAGCGATAGAAAAAAAATACGATCTCCTATCATCCAGACTATACTGTCGGTACTGGAATCTCACCAGTTCAACCAAAAAGGTTCGCGGACTTTACCGCCGGTCGGGAATTTCACCCTGCCCCGAAGAATCTAAAGTAATTATACCACTTCAAAATCAATTGTCAATAATAAAACAAAAGAAAAAGCAAAAAGAATTGGGCATCTTTTTGCTTTCGGATCGGTTTTTAAATATATCAGTCTTGACTTAAAGTCACTTCATCTGTTTTCTTTCCAACTAATTTAACAAAAATATAGATACCCACAAAACCAAATGCCAGTCCAAGCATATCGCCTGCGAAGCTTTCGATGAACCCAACGATTAGATAGGATATCATAGCGAAGCCAGCGCCTGTCAACGCATAAGGTATCTGTGTCTTGACGTGGTCCATGTGATCGGCTCCGGATGCCATTGATGACATGATGGTTGTATCCGATATAGGTGAACAATGGTCTCCGAATATGGATCCGGATAAAACTGCACTCAATGTTGCAAGAACCAATGGTGAAGTGGTTGGATCTCCTGTCACATAGGCTGTAGCCAGTGGAACTGCCAGAGGCACAACAATCGCCATAGTTCCCCATGATGTACCGGTGGAGAAGGCAACCAGACAGGATATTCCAAATACCAATATTGGCAGAAGTATGGAAGGTACCGTCGTTGAGACAACTTGAATCAGGAAGTCAGCAGTGCCGACATCACCTACAACACCACCGATTGACCATGCAAGGATCAATATGATAGCTGTGATAAGTAGAGATTTACAACCCTCTACCCAAGCGTCAAGAACCTCTCCAACGTTCATAATCTTTCTAGCCCACGCCATGACGCCTGCAACGATGCTTCCCAGTACTGCAGACCAAATAAGGACGACTGATGCGTCGGCATTACCGAATGAACCTCTGATGTCAGAGAATGGTATGCTACCTTCGCCAATTACCCAGCCGTTGTACCATAATCCAAAGAAAGTTGCCAGAATAAGAACCGCAATAGGCACTACCGCATTGGATACTTGCAGCTTGATTTCTCTGTGGTCAGCAAATTCTTCAGTGTCAAGATTGGACATAGGTTTAGCATTATCCCCCAGCACTTTACCGGTGGTTCTGGCTCTGATCTCAGCATCGTACATAGGACCATAATCTCGACCCTGTAGGATCAGGTTGTAAATAAGCACTAGTGTGAAAATGTTATAAAATGCATATGGAATTGTATTTAGGAAAACCATAAAGAAGTTTCCTTCTATTCCCATACCCGTAAATACATCAGCTATCAACCCAATCTCATATCCAATCCAGGTTGATATGAAAGCCATTCCTGCTACCGGTGCCGCTGTGGAGTCAACAATATAAGACAGTTTTTCACGGGACACATTCATCTTGTCTGTCAAAGGTCTCATGGTTGGACCAACAATAAGTGTATTGGCATAATCATCAAAGAAAACCAATATACCCATCAGAGTTGTAGCAAGTTGTGCACTTCGAGCATTCTGAGCTTTCTTGGCCAAGGCTTCTGCTATGGCTTTTGTTCCACCCATTTTCCCGATTATGCCAATCATACCTCCTATTGCCAATGTGAAAATAATAATCCCTGCATTCCATCCATCAGCAAGACTGCCGAGTATATAGGTATCCAGGGTTCTAAGATAAGAAATAATAGGATTATAGCCGTTAAGCATCATAACCCCAGAGAAAATACCTAAAAACAACGATAAGATAACTTGTTTGGTTAAAAATGCAAGTGCGATTGCCAGCAATGGTGGTAGAAGTGATAGGGCACCATATGGGCTACCCCCTTCTTCAGCAGCGAAGGCAGTGACGGTAAAGAACATCAACATCATTAATACGAGCCCAAAAATTTTAAATTTGGTTTTCATGATAAACCCCCTTGTTTTTTTGACCGATCCGTTTCTCATGTTACATGAATATTTATAATTTATCCGATGACTAACAGTACTAAGACTCCCACTTCTATAAGTGGCAGATGAGAACTGTAGAGTCCCTGGATAACGGTTTCTAAGGTTCAGATGGCGTTTCAAAAACACCACCTGAACCCAAGAACCCTGTTGATTAATTAGAGTATTCAAATAACACTATCAAGGAAATTATATCACAGAATTTTTGAATGTTAAATAATAATTCGTAATTATTTTATAGAGGAAATGATGTTTTTTATGTCATCATATTGATTAATGACAAAATCAGGTTTTACAGCTAGAAGACTTGTATCCAGATTGCTCCAAGAAACTAAAACAGATTTAATTCCTGCATTTTTTGCACATTCCAGGTCAAAAACAGTATCTCCTATAAAAATCGTTTCTTCCTTTGTTCCACCCAGATTATTCAGACATTTCAACAAAGGGTCTGGGTGGGGTTTATGATTGATGCACATGTCCGCGGTTATTATTGATTTGAAGTATTTTGTAATATTATACATTTCAAGGATTTTCATTGCAGTTAAGCCTAATCTGGATGTGACGATTCCTAAAGCATAATTATTCAAATGTAATTCTTCTATTATTTCCTTAGCACCATCATACAGCTTCATGTACTTGTCGAAATTCTCGTAATGGAATTCTCTGTATTCACTGACTACAACTTGATAATCCTCGTCAAATTCTGCCTTGATTACTTTTTCTAGAATTTCGCCAAAGGTTTTCTTAATGTGACTCTCACTGACTTCGTGCCCTTTAAATGTCTTGTAAATATGCTGAAACGACTTCAAAATTAACTCTTCTGAGTCTGCAAGTGTCCCATCCAGATCAAATATTATATTTTTTATCATAGAGTCTCCGGTTCACCGATTTCATTGTCATTTTCGTCAATTGTAATACTTTTTATGACCTGAGGATCTTTAGGCTTGTCTCTGAAATCAGTCTTAACATCTGCTATTTTATCAACAACATCAAGTCCATCAGTAACCTTGCCGAAAGCAGCATAGCTGTTGTCTAAATGTGATGAAGCCTTATGCATAATGAAAAACTGAGACCCTGCAGAATCAGAATGCTGTGATCTTGCCATTGAAATAACACCTTTTTCATGCTTGATATCATTTTCAAAACCGTTAAGACTAAATTCTCCTTTGATACTATAACCCGGTCCGCCAGTACCTGAACCGCTGGGGCATCCTCCTTGAATCATAAAGCCTGGAATAACCCTGTGAAATATCAGTCCGTCATAAAAACCTCTTTTTGCAAGTGAAACAAAATTCTTCACTGTGTTTGGTGCTTTATCAAGATAGAGATCTCCCGAAATTAAGTCACCATTTTCCATTTCAATAG
The DNA here is from genome assembly GCA_927435965.1 of uncultured Clostridia bacterium. Classification (GTDB taxonomy): domain Bacteria; phylum Bacillota; class Clostridia; order Tissierellales; family Dethiosulfatibacteraceae; genus 38-11. The sequence goes on along the minus strand of CAKMKB010000090.1, from coordinate 3,900 downwards.
TAAATCTAGGATTTTTCATCTTACTCCTCCACTAATTTATAAGTTTTAATTTTTTTATGGTACCTATTATGTTTCTGTATTCATCATTTGAAAAGGAACTGTAAATCGAACTGCCCTTTAAGCGATTATAGTACCCTGTGATATAAGCTTCAGCTTCAGTTGTAAACCCTACTTTATGTAAACCAAAGGTCACATTTAATATGTATTGCTCCATCAGATTGAAACGGTCAATATTGTTCACCACTGTATTGTTTGAAAGACTTACACCACCATTATTAACGTTGATAAAAGCTGTTGGATTCAAAGCCAAGTTATTATATCTTATCAACAACTCATAAAAATCTGCCAATTGATTTGTATTGATATAATGTTGAAATATCAGAAAATCCATCTCAGATTGAACAAATACATCACTAGAGCTGCCTTTCAAACCAACCATGTAATTGATTGCTTTGTTGTCCACTCCGTGTTTTAAAATTTCATGAAAAAGCAGGAGCTTGTTAGGCATTGTAAGATTTGTGTCAGCAATCATAGCATTAAGTATCTCATTGCTGTATTGTTTCTTCAATGCTGAAGTTAGGTTTCCGTTTTTTAATAAATAATAATTCAATCCAAACACATTAAAATAACCCTCGGTTTTCAGTTCATTGAGTGTTTTAGTCGGATTTGTGTCATATAAAGGCTCATCACCCGGGAATATGAAGCCTCCAAATGAGAGATACTCCAAAGTAGTGATAGCTTTAATATATCTGAAATCATCATCTGTCAGATTTCTATTGTCATATGTGTAAAAGAAAGGAAATCCATTATCGAAATCCTTGTTGGAATATATAATTTCAGACATTGTATTGACTTTATTGTAAGCGGCTTCTCCATAGATTCTTTTCGACAGTACAGCAGCCTCAGCCCTTGTCAAATTAGCAGTCCCTCTGAATTCATTATTACTGTATCCCAGAATAATGCTATTGTTGTATAATGATACCATCTCGTCGTAAAACCTGTAGTTATCGGTTATGTCATTGAAGGGTAGCTCCAAATCTGAAATGGCCGGAAGATTCAAAGCAGCGGTCAGTGCTGCAGCCTGCTGTCGTGTGATAAAGCTATTCGGATTCAACCTTTCTCCTGGGAAAACATCATATATGTTATAATCAACTCTTGTGTTTTGTACCATATAATCATTGAATGATAATACGTAAGTATACGCCCAATGATTAATACTTATATCTGTATAGTTGACAGTCCCTCTTGTTACTAGATTGACAACACCATTCTCATTGCCTATGGTGTATAAAACCTTGAAGTATTCTGCAATTGATATGTTTCTATCCGGTCGAAATGTAAAGTCTCCATAGCCTTGAAAAATCTTCATGTTGTTGGTGACTTGGTATATATCCATCTCAGCCCAGTGATTGTATATGTCAAAATAATAAGTGTCCGCTTGTGCTGTGTTTATTGAACCCATCAGCAACAGCACTATTACCAATAACAGTATTGTTTTTTTCATATTACCCCTTCTTTCTAAATTCATTTGATTCTCTCTTCAATAATCATTCTCTCAACTTGGTTGATATCAAAATAATCAAAAAGATACTGATTAACCTGTACCATAATCTTATCATATTCTAACGGACTTTCAATCATATTTTCCGGAATATACAAAAACGGCATTTTTTTTAAAACGTAAGGATAGTACTCGAATAAATTTGAGCCCATCTTTTTTGCGCTACATTTGATCATGAATTCAAATACTTTCGAGTTTAAATAATATAATGTCTTGTTGAGTATTAAGTCTTTATCCTTAGGTATCATCATGTAGATATCAGCACTGAAATAATAATTTCGGGTATCCAGAGTAAAATGGTTTTTTGAGGCCTTATAAGGAAATAGTATTTTATCTTCTTCAAATAAATCTTTTTTACGACCCCATTGTAGATCGTACCAGCGTCTGACCCCCGTAATGCATTCTCTCCTTCTTTTCAGTCTTTCCTTGAATGCTTCCAAATGCTTTTTTGCATTTGGCATTTCTTCTAACTCGTGGTGGTTGGTATATATTAGCTTAAGTGCTTTCGAATCTATAATGCCATCATTTCCCTTTAAATGGCTGCTCTTTATCCAATTTACAAGCAGTTCCTTTTCAATGTCATGTCGTTTTATAATAGCATCATCCACAATAAAAGCTTCGTCACAACCTGTTATGATTCCTTGGTAAATATCAAATACTTCGTCAATTGAAGAATCAGATTTATTCTTGATTTTCTCCATTATTACTTTTGACTGATTGTCGTTTATATCCCAGATTGTCCCGCTCAGGGCGTTGCTTTCTATTTCATAGGTTTTTTGTCTGTTGATGTCTGTTATTTTGATATCCTTTTGTTCATGACCCTTTGATAGTGTTATGATTACAGGACTGATGCCTATGTTCTCGAAAAGGTTAAGACCGGCATAATCGATTATGCCAATAACTGTGTAGTAATTAATTATAAACTCTCTAAGCGATTTGGCATGATCTGCTTCAAGAAAATATCTAGAGGTGATAAAGCTCAAAAATCCTTTGACTTTAAGATCTGAAAAACACTTTTCAAAAAAGCAATATGAAATATCTGCCTTGTCAGAATAAACAAGGTATTTTTGCTTTAAGGCTTTCTTGTAAGATATTGCAAGATTTTTATGACCTATATAGGGCGGGTTACCAATAATAAGGTCAAATGAAAGCTGTGTCTCATGAAAAAGGTAATCAACTGTCTTGATATCAGGAGCATCCAAACAATCTGAAACAATTGTTAGATTGGCTGATGCTAGAAAAGCTGTAAAATGGTCAATCTCGCATCCATAAAGGTTGTTATTTAGAATATGGGATTCAAAATTGTTTATATCAATATCAAAGTGTTCTGCTAGATAATCTCGGTTTTCGTCAATAATCTCAACGATTGTCCTATACGCTTCTATTAGAAAATCGCCACTTCCACATGCCGGATCAAACACCCTTATATAAGGATTCGAAAGGTACATGGTTTTTATTGGTGTATTTTCTATTATTTCTTTTATTGTTTTGGATGGTGTAAACACCTGCCCCAATTTTTTTTTCAGATTTGTTGGAATTAGACTTTTATAGATTTCTCCAGGCAGATACTTATCTTCTCTGTTTGGCGTATTCTCGAATATTTCTCTTAATATCAGATAGTAATCTTTATCTGATTCATTCTGCAAATCTTCCAAGAAGGAAGGTATTTCGACACTCTCAAAAAAGAATCGAATGTACTCTATAACTGTTATTTGGATGGTTTTTAAATCCATCGATTGGTTCTTGACCGCTTGTTTCAAAGATTTAATCAACAATTCCAGTTCTCCAGTATTATTTTTTCATCATTTCCTCTATTTCACAAATCTCTTTAGGTATTTCAATAGAAAGATTGATATTACCGTTTTCAGTAATCAGAATGTCGTCTTCAATTCTTATTCCTATATCTTCATCCCAAACGTAGAGTCCCGGTTCGACAGTAATTATACAGCCTGCTTCCAATGGTTTCTCTCTTTCTCCTACATCATGCACATCCAATCCTAGATAATGTGAAACACCATGATAATAGAACTTGGTCAACTCATCCATATTACTTAGCATCTTTAGATGTAGCAATCCTTCAAATATTACAGATTTAGCAATTTCGTTCAATTCATTAATTGTGATTCCTGGCTTTGCGGCATCAATCACTTTCTTATTGGCTTCAAGAACAATTGTATATAGTTCTTTTTGCCGATCATTGTAAACGCCATCAACAGGGACTGTCCTCGTGATGTCGGAACAGTACTTGTTTTTATTTGCTCCTAAGTCAAAAAGGATTAGTTTGCCGGATTTGACCTCTTGATTGTTAGTAATATAGTGTAATATAACTGCATTGCTGC
>CAKMKB010000089.1:0-3361 GCA_927435965.1 uncultured Clostridia bacterium | reverse complement strand
GATAAAGTCCGTATAATGGTGTAAAAAGAAACTTCAAATAAAAATGAGCCAAAATGCTCGTCCTCGGTTAAAATATAAGTACTACCCAAATACCTAACTGAGGAGATGAACAAAATGGCTCAATTAAATATTACACTGGATACTGAACTTTTGCACGGACTTTTTACAAAAGAATCAAAAGACGAAGCATTTTCTAAACTACTTGAAGAAATTTTTAATCAGGTTCTAATAGCCCAATCCACCGAGCAGCTTGGTGCAGAGCCCTATGAACGATCTGATGACCGCAGAGCCTATCGTAACGGCTTCAGGGACAGAGAACTTACCACAAGGGTTGGAACTCTTACACTTCGTGTTCCAAGACATAGAAATGGCAATTTCAGCACCACCATGTTTGAAAGGTACCAGCGCAGTGAGCAAGCTCTTGTCCTCTCCATGATCGAGATGGTAATCAACGGTGTCTCAACAAGAAAAATCGAGAACATAACCGAAGAACTTTGTGGTAAATCATTTTCAAAATCCATGGTATCAGACTTGTGCAAAAAACTTGATCCTGTTGTTGAAGCCTTCAGAAACAGACCACTCACAAGTGAATATCCGTTTCTGATGGTTGATGCCATCTACATCAAAGCCAGGGACAACCACCGGGTAAGGAGCAAAAGCCTCCTGATAGCAATAGGCGTCAATGAGGAAGGATACCGTGAAATCATAGGCTTTCACCTGTCAGAAAGCGAATCAGAAACAAGCTGGGATGAGTTCTTTATCTCCCTCAAGCAAAGAGGACTTAGATCACCAAGGCTAATCACATCAGACAGCCACAAAGGTCTTGTCAAAGCAATAAACAAGCAGTTTCAAGGATCAAGCTGGCAAAGGTGCCAAACACACTTTTCAAGAAACCTCTTGGACAAGACACCAAAGTCAGTTCAACCGGAGCTAAAGGAAGACATCCGCAAAGTGTATGAAGCTGTTGATATGGATAGTGCAAGAGCAGCTAAAAACCATATCCTAAATAAATATGAATCAAAAGCTCCAAAGGCAATGGAATTGCTCGATGACGGCTTTGATGATATAACAGCAGTCCTTAGCTTGCCTTTAAGATACAGAAAGAGATTAAGAACAAGCAATGGCATTGAAAGACTCAATCAAGAAATACGAAGAAGAGAAAGAGTCATACGAATATTCCCAAACGAAGCATCGGCAATCAGGCTTATTGGAGCCCTATTGATAGAGCAGGATGAAAAGTGGTCCACAGGCCGTAAATACTTTGAAATGGATGTCTACTACAACTCACTCATCCAAGAAGAGCAATCAGAAAATCAGGTTGCTTAGCTCGCTATTTATTCCACGGTCCTATTGACAGTGAGCCTCTTACGCCATGGCAGGTGGCATCAGCGGCATCACTCTATTTTGGATGCAATCAATGGAGTCCATGATGCCGCAATGGAAAGTCTACCATGGCGATATCTCACTATCAATAGGCTTTCGCGGCATAAACCGCTCGATTAGGCTGGATGATTGACCACAAAATGATACCCGAGGAATTTACACACTAATATGGACTTGACTACAGGAATCTATCCATTATACAACATATATATAAAAGAAAGCCCTGCAATAATTCTACTTCTTATTATAATGTATTTTGTTATAATTTATAAACACAAAGAAAACATCATTCGTCTTAAAACAGGTCAGGAAAAAGGCCTACGGGATTTATTAAAACAGAAGACGCCGATTAAGCCCTGATTTTCTAAGATTTCAGATTAAAGATTTCTATCCCTACCCCTAAGCTTTTCAAAAAATGATTTCAGTATAAATGAACAATCCTCTTCGAGCACTCCTGTTTGCAGTTCAATCTGATGGTTGAGTCTTTTATCCTGTGCAATGTTGAAAACCGATCCACAGGCTCCGGTCTTTAAATCTGAGGCTCCAATCACAAGCTTATCTATCCTGGCGTTAACCAGTGCTCCAGCACACATGGCGCATGGCTCCAGTGTCACAAACATGGTGCATCCAGTCAATCTCCATGCCTGTAGCTTTACATTGGCTTCCCTTATGGCTATCATCTCCGCATGGGCTGTGGCATCACAAGATTCTTCTTTTTGATTAAATCCTCTACCAATGATTTTCCCGTCCTTGACAATGACTGCACCAATAGGAATCTCTTCCATATCATAGGCCTTCTGTGCCTCTTTCAAAGCCTCCATCATAAAGTATTCATTCATATAGCATACCCTTTCTTCCCTCTTATTGAGACCTCCCCTGAAAAAAGCCTTTCCTCTATTCCATCCTTCTTCCTGACAACCAATTCTCCAGCAGCATTGAGATCCAGCACCAATGCATCAAATGTATCATTCCCCCTGATGACGCTAACTTCCTTTCCAATCAGTATAGACTTTTCTCTGCAGATATGAATTGCTTCAAGGCCTTGTTTGTCGGCTATAAAACTATTATAAAGGTCTTCAAAATGATTCAGTATATTTGCGCAAAGCTCCTGTCTGTTTACCGGTCTACCGGATTCTATCTTGATTGATGATGCCTTTTCTCTCAAGTCATCCGGAAAATCATTACTACCCAGATTAGCATTTACACCGATACCTAAAACAACATAGTTGATTTTATTCAATTCACCGCTCATCTCAGTCAGGATGCCACACACTTTTTTATCATTCATGATGATGTCATTAGGCCATTTAACAGAAAAAGCATAGTTCATTTGAAGCCCTGCTTTTACAACAGCAGCAGCAGCCACTTGTGTCACTCTTGATATCTCACTTGGATCTACCTGTGGTCTGAGAATAATGGACATCCATACACCCTTATACTTTGGTGATGTCCATTGTCTACCAAGACGCCCTCTACCACCTGACTGTTCTTCGCTGATAATCACGGTTCCCTCACGTGCTCCTTGATCAGCCATTTCTTTGGCTTTTGTATTAGTCGAAGCAATTGTATCAAAATAGAATATTTCATGAGCGATAAATGAGGTTTCGAGATATTTTGAGATTTCGTTTTGAGTCATAACATCTGGTGATTTAATCAGCTTATATCCTTTTCGGGAGAACGACTCTATCTCATACCCCTCTTCTTTCAAAGACTTAATATGTTTCCATATTGCCGCTCGACTGACTCCAAGAGCATTGCTAATCTCCTCACCAGATATGAATTCATTTTTTTCATTTAACAATCTGATAATTTCTTTTTTTCATAAACACCTCTATTGTAAACTGATTTATTTTAATGGTTGACAATTAAAACTCTCTGATATATTATTGTAAACGTAGTAATTGATTTTAGTTTACAATCTATTTTAGCACTAATATTGATGCAATAACAAGAGGAGCTTCTATGGAAAACAAAACAA
>CAKMKB010000088.1:0-2736 GCA_927435965.1 uncultured Clostridia bacterium | reverse complement strand
AGTTGTGGTATAATATTATCAATAATGTATATAAGGAGTCAAAATATGCCATTAATGAAAACAACTAAACCTTATGAAATATTATGCTTTTATACGGACTATAAAGATAAGCTCTCTCCACAATCGTTGATTGGACTTTTCCAGGATGCCGCAACCAATCAATCCTCATTTCTCGGTGTTGGACATGATTACATGGTTTCCAACAACCTTATATGGGTTCTGTTAAAATACAATATTCACATTAACAGAATGCCTGAATTTAGAGAGAAAGTCAAAATCGTTACTTTCCCAATGTATTACGAAAGATTTTATGTGTATCGGAAGTTTGAGATGTATGATGAAAAAGAAAATCTTATTGCTTTTGCATATTCAACCTGGACAATAGTTGATGTTGAATCAAAGAAGTTGTGCCGGATTACAAAAGATTTGACCAAGGCTTATGGCTTCACCACAAAAGATAGATTCTCCGAGAAGATTAACTTCAACAACATACCCAAATTGACAGAGGGAGATTTTGAGAAAAGCTTCAGCATAAGATATATGGATATTGACAACAACCTGCATGTCAACAACACGAAATATCTCGCTTGGGCTATCGAGACAGTTCCCTATGAAATTGTTACCAGATGCGATTTATCCCATATTGACATCATATACAGGAAAGAAATCAAATATGGACATTCAGTTAAAATCCTTACCAAAGCCTATGAATTCGAGGACAAAACAGAAATCGTCCACATGGTAAACAGCTCTGATGATCTTCTGTGCCAGATCAAAACCATATGGCAAAAGGGAAAATCATATGATCTCGTTGAAAAATGATTAGGTCAAATTAATATTAATTTAATGTTCATTTGATAAGTTTAATGATACAATGTAGTATAGTAAATCTTTACAGACGTTGAACCTGTCAAAGGAGGAATATCATGGAACCTGCCAGTATTTTCTGGATTGCCCTGATTATCGTTTTTGTTATCATTGAAGCTGCAACAGCGGGTATCACAACCATTTGGTTTGCTATCGCTTCAGTCATAGCTTTAGTTGCTCAATTGCTTGGTTTTTCTCCAATCAGTCAGATTGCGATTTTTCTTGTCGCTTCAGCTATTTTGATTTATTTCACCAGGCCACTGGTTATGAAGTATCTAAAGGTAGGCAAAACCCGTACAAACGCAGACAAGCTAGTTGGAGATGTCGGCAAAGTGATTGAAGAGATTGACAACCTGAATGCCAAGGGATTGGTAAAGATTTCAAATCAAATCTGGACAGCCCGCTCTATGGATGAAACAATCATACCAATGGACGCCTTGGTAAGAGTCGAAAGAATCGACGGCGTTAAATTAATAGTAAATAAAATGGAGGTTGCTAAATGATAGAATATATCCCTTTTTTAATTATATTGGCTATTCTTATCGTGATTGTTGTTGCAAATATAAAAATTGTACCGCAAGCGAATGCATTCGTTATTGAAAGACTTGGTGCATACCACACAACCTGGGAAACCGGTCTGCATCTTAAAATGCCTTTCCTTGACAGAATATCAAGAAGAGTTTCTTTGAAGGAACAGGTTGTTGATTTTCCACCACAACCGGTTATTACTGAAGATAATGTCACCATGCAAATTGACACAGTTGTCTTTTTTCAAATTACTGACCCAAAATCATTCACATATGGTGTAGAAAGACCATTATCTGCAATAGAAAACCTTACAGCTACAACACTCAGAAATATTATAGGTGACCTGGAGCTAGATGAGTCTCTTACCTCTAGAGAAGTAATCAACACAAGAATGAGAGTAATCTTAGATGAAGCCACTGACCCATGGGGTATCAAAGTAAACAGAGTCGAGCTCAAAAACATAATGCCACCATCTGAAATCCAAGACGCCATGGAAAAACAAATGAAAGCAGAGAGACAAAGAAGAGAGTCTATCCTTAGAGCTGAGGGTGAAAAACGTTCTGCAATCCTCGTCGCAGAGGGTAAAAAAGAATCTCTTATCCTCGAAGCTGAGGCTGACAAAGAGGCAGCTATCAGAAGGGCAGAGGGACAAGCAGAGGCGATCGTCACTATTCAAACAGCCACAGCAGAAGGTATCAGACGAATCAATGAATCGAAACCAAGCAAAGAAGTATTGTCTTTGAAGAGTCTAGAAGCTTTTGTCGCCGCAGCTGATGGAAGAGCAACAAAAATCATCATCCCATCAGAGATTCAAGCTATTGCCGGTTTGGTATCATCACTGACAGAAATATCAAAAACTGCAAAAGAAGACTTCCCTCTTGTTGACGAAGTCAAGAATAGTTAAATAGTAGTTTAGAAAGTTAAGCCATCGGACAAAGAAACCGATGGCTTTTTTGATGTTTTAATTTTAAATTGTGTTTGTGTAATGAATACAAAATACAATTAGTGTATATTTTAATACAATTTAACCCCAAAACTATTGACACGCTTTATAAAGTCTGCTAAAATTTGGAGAAATACTGGCTTTGAACCGATTTAAAGCCTAGAGTGGAGAAGTAAGCAGATGGAAGATAAAAGAAACTCAACCGAAGAGGAATTTGAACTTGCCATGTTGTGGGCATCAGAAGACGGCGTCAATTATTTTGGTTGTGGGCAGTACGCGACATCAAAATAAGCATAAGGAGGTAATGAATGGAAAGTCACATTAAATAACAAGAATCTATTGGATATAATATCAATAGATTCTTGTTATTTTATAGCATTTCTATGATTTTATCTGTT
>CAKMKB010000087.1:0-7428 GCA_927435965.1 uncultured Clostridia bacterium | reverse complement strand
ATGAAGTACGGTTGGCCGTATCATAAATGACTGCGGTTTTTTCTATAGGTGCTACAACGGTTGAATACAGTAAATTTAGTTTAAGTGATAATAAAGGTTGCCACATCAACAGGGTTCTTGGGTTCAGTTGACGTTTCAAACACCACCTGAACCTTAGAAACCGTTATTCAGGGATTCTACAGTGCTTATCTCCCACTTATAGAAGTGGGAGTCTTAGCACTGTAGAGTCCCTGGATAACGGTCTCTAAGGTTCAGGTGGTGTTTCAAACACCATCTGAACCTTAGAACCCTGTTGATGTGGCAACCTTTATTATCACTTAAACTAAATTTACTGTATTCAACCGTTGTAGCACCTATAGAAAAAACCGCAGTCATTTATGATACGGCCAACCGTACTTCATTTCAGACGTTTTTTAGCCAATATTTTCTAGGAATTCTTCTATTGAAATCACATGAGCAAACCCCTGCAATGCCGCCATAAAAGTTTTTTGCACAGTTTCAGCTAGAATTACTTCGCCATTTATTTCTAAGTCTTTTGTCGCACACGCTTCTTGAATCACTATAACCTCATAACCATAATCAGTTGCTGCGCGAACTGTCGTATCAAGACAGTGATGTGTCATCATCCCACAAACAACTATTTTTTTCATATCATAATGCTTCAATATCTCATCAAGATTAGTTTCATGAAAACTGTTTGCATAATGTTTTATAACGACTCTTTCATTATGTTGTGGTGTTATTTCCGAGTGTATGTTTACACCTTTAGTTCCTTTAATAAAAAAAGAAGCATTTTCTTTTTGGCTTACGTGTTGAACGTGTACCACTGGTAGATGTTTGCTCCTAAATATCTCAATTACTTTTTTTGCATTCATTAATGCCGACTCCGCCTTATACAGTGGATTATTTCCACCTTCAAAGTAATCATTTTGAATATCAATTAAAACCAGTGCCATATCTTTCAAATGCATTTTCATATCTCCTTAGTTTTCTATACCTTATTACTAAAAATCTTCAATGTATATTGTCCGCTTTTTTGCGGGTATGCGTAACGATACTAACTACAATAAATACCTTTTTCATTCCAGTATACACTTCTCTAACTCAGTTAGTGACATACTACCATTACGAAGTGTAAATATAATAATAGTCTTCCAATTACCTTTTATCATATCATGTACAAATTCTAATGGGCATGAATAATTTTCTCTGATTTTCATACTAACCCTTAACTTCCGCATTCAATTTATCCGATGACTAACAGTGCTAATCTCCCACTTCTATAAGTGGGAGATAAGCACTGTAGAATCCCTGAATAACGGTTTCTAAGGTTCAGGTGGTGTTTGAAACGTCAACTGAACCCAAGAACCCTGTTTAAATGATTGGGAGGATGGGTTCAACCCTTATTGGATTACGTAGAATTCGTCGTGCTTTCTTCTCTTCATACATCTGTCCATCCGCGATAGAGATAAGGTCATCTACTGTGTTTCCATGTTTAGGATAGAATGCTAATCCAAAGCTGGCATGGGTGTTTAGCTGATGTCCACCAATGTAACAAGGCTTAGATAGATAGGCGCGTAAGGTATCTAGTTTCTGTTCTATCTGTATTGGAGAAAGGTTATCCAAAAGAGCTAAAAATTCATCTCCACCAATGCGAGATACATAGGAATCAGGTCCTAGTGCCTTCTGTAAACGATTTGCCACAGCAATCAATAGATGGTCTCCGGTTTCGTGACCATAGGTATCGTTAACCTGCTTAAATTGATCTAAGTCAGCATATATCAGTGCAAAAGACTGTTGAGATCTCTGTTTCACTTGTGAGGGCTCTAACCGGCGGTCAATTTCCTCATAGATGAATTTTCGACTATAAAGTCCAGTGAGAGGGTCTGTGTTCAGCAATACTTTAAGGCTGCTAAGTGCTTCCTCTTCAATTCTGACGTCTCTATACATGGCGAAAAAGCCTTGCACTCTACCACCGATAAGCACCGGACAGCCCACAGCTTCCACGTCTAACAAAGAACCGTCTTTATGTCTGCGTTTGGTTTTTGACATCATGGTCTTATTGTTCATAATTACAAATTTGAACTCGGTTGCTTCTTTGTCATATTCCTGTGGAACCACCAGCTGGTTTATGTGATTTCTAATGGCTTCAGACCGTGTGTAACCAAAAAACTCTTCGAATTTAGCATTGATATCCAGAACAATTTCATTTTCATCTAAAATAGCTGTAGGAAATAAGGAACGATTAAAAAGCTGCTCTAGAAATTCTTCCTTTTCATTGAGCAATTTTTCTGTTTGCCTAGCTTGGGTTATATCTTTGTAAATTACGTAATTGCCGGCTATTCGTTTGTCAATAATCACTGGGTATGCAACTACGTGTACGTCTATTATCTTTTGGTCCTTTGTCTGACGCTGGACAGTTATTTCCACTCGTTCTTGTTTCAGTACTCTTTGAAAAAGCTCTTTGGATTCTTCCTGACGGTCAAGAGGTACAACTAAAGAATCGATACCACGGCCGATACTTTCTATCCTGGTATACCCGAATAACTGTGAAAAGGTATTATTGATGTCCACTATCTTTCCAACGCTGTCGAGTATTACAATCGCATCGGGTGAATTATTGAACAATTCCCGATTATGGGCAGAAACAAAAGTGATTTCATCATACAATGATTGATCGTCTACAGATTTAAATTCTATCAGATGAATTTTTTCTATCTCACTTATAGGGGAAAGCGATACTTCAAGAAGCAGGGTATTACCCTTTATATCCTGTATGCTTTTGTATTGGGTGGATGTCCCATCATTCAAGATTTCTGCCACCAGTTGACGAAGAAAAGGGTATTTTTGAGCTTCTTGGAGATCTGTGATTTTCAACATATCCAACAAAGACTTGTTACAGTCAATGAGTGATTGAGGACTGGAAATAATTACCGGGCTCTTAATATTGTCAAATATTTTTTGATAAAGATATAGATCCATCCAAGGGCTCCTTCATATTAATAGTAAGTTTTAGTTGCGTGATACCTAAATCTCAAGTGTGTTTTTATAGCCTCAAAGAGGACTATTTCGCGATGTATCAAACGCCAGCCTGTCATTCGTTCAAGTTGATTTTGTTTACTCACTAATCATAGCATGAAAAGAGAACTCTTTGTATATCTATTTTTCGATAAATCTACCTTTTAATTATTTAATATATATTTGTAAGCCCAAAACTTAAAACAGTAGTGCCCATATGTAGAAGAATGTTTCCGTCCCCAAAAAACAATAAAAAGTCGCATGAGTATCAAACCTCATACAACTAACCACTTTTCATCAGAGTTATGTCTATCTATGTTGATCTACTAAAATAGGATTGCCATCAGGATCATTAATCACAAAACTACCAGGACCTTCTGTATTCTCTTCAACTTCAGTCTCAAACTGGATGCCTTTTTCTTTCAATTCCGCTTGAAGTACCCGTATATCCTTAAACGATTCCAAATTCTCAGCTTTGTCATTCCAACCGGGGTTAAACGTCAGCATGTTTTTTTCAAACATGCCTTGGAATAAACCGATAGTGACGTCACCATTTTGCATAATGATCCAACTGTCATCTAGAATTCCAGCAAAACTCTTGAAACCTAGTGTTTCATAAAACTTCTTTGAAACTTCAATATCTTTTACAGCCAAACTTAATGAAAATGCTCCAATGCTCATGTGAAACTCCTCCCTTATTTTGATTCTATTTCAGCAGATACCTTAAAAGTATTCCCTAAATTCCACGTGTGTTTTTTATTAGCGTCTATAATCACAATTTTTACGAAGAATTAAGATTGTCACTTACACATTTTAACATTATATGTCACCACCTTTCAATCATTTTCAACTAGATTAAAAGTTCCATTGCTTTTTGGATTCTCAAGGAACAGAAAAATACCTGCATTTGATGCTAGATTCTTAGCTTTGAAATCAATTTTATTAATCGTAGTAGGGACCCCTTTTCCATGATTTTGTTACTATTATTGTATCATGTATCAAGTCATGTAAGTATATCATTTCACATAATCCTACGAGAACTCTTTAAACCTAATTGAGTAGAAACAGTCTGCTCAAGTAGTGCAGGGTTTAAATGTAAGCGATCCGTTAAGTTTAGAATACTTAACTTTATAAAAATGTTACTTATGATAAGGCTCACCCTTCATTATCTTAAAAGCCCTATAAATCTGCTCAAGTAATATAACCTTGAACAACTGGTGGGGGAATGTCATCTTTGAAAATGACAGCTTCATGTCAGACTTGTCGATGATCTCATCTGACAGACCCAGTGATCCGCCTATGACGAAGGTGATATGACTGGTGCCGTACACACCAAGGGTATCTATTTTTTCAGCGAGGGTTTCACTGGATAGTTGTTTTCCCTTAATATCCAAGGCAATCAAATAGGATGAAGGATCGAGTTTGGATAGGATTCTTTCACCCTCTTTTTGTTTGATGATTACTTCTTCCTTTGCGCTGAGATTTTCGGGCGCTTTTTCATCAGCTATTTCAATCTGCTCTAGAGTGCAGTAAGAAGATAGGCGTTTGGTGTATTCTGCGATGGCCTTCCGGAAATAGTCTTCTTTGATTTTGCCAACAGATATTATCGTAATTTTCATGTTATTCTCCAATCATCAAATTGATTTTTTTCACATAGGCATCGATGTCAAATTTTCTTTTCAAGCCGTTTTCGTTCATGTATCTTAGCTTTCCGAACACTGGCCGTTCGGTCCAGGCACGATCATGCTTGCCAAAGCACCAGGCGACACCGGTGAAGCTGTTTGCATCCCTGCCATCTATAAAGTATTTGTTGTTGAGAGAGATTGCAGTCTCATAAGCGGTCTCGCAATCCGGTGTCCATTCTATTATTTTCTTGCACCAGTACATCCGCATGTAGGTATGCATAAAACCGGTATGAACCATCTCCTTCATGGCTGCGTTCCAGTAAGGATCATGTGTTGCACATCCCTCAAATTCATCATAGGAATAGAGATAATCCCGCTGGTCCTCGTTGTGCAGCTCCATTGTGTCGTATGCCCATTGGTAGGTCATGCCCTTAAAGCTATCATAATTAGGATTGAAATAAATGAAATTATGGGACAGTTCTCGCCGGACCACCAGCTCTTCAATGAAAGAATCAACAGATTCTTCTAATTCAGGATTGGAACGAAGAGCATCTATGGTTCTCACAACAATCTCGATAGGTGAGATATGTCCAAAATGCAAGTATGGACTGAGATAGGAACAATAATCAAGCTCAGGGTGATTTCTGAGGGTGTAGTAGGGAAGTCGGTCTTTCAGGAATTCTGAAAAAACCTTGTGCGCTTTCGTCTCGCCACCCTTGAACCTGGTAGAGGGCTTGACACTTTTATCCATATCAAGGGATTCCAAAGATGCAATCGGATCGGTTATTTCTTCAAAGGGTAAGTCAAAGGTCAGTGCAAGGCTACTAATTTGTGGTACTGCATCATCAGGCTCTATGGCATACTCCCTGATTTTTGACATGATTTTGGTTCTGATGGTCCTTGCCGCATATTCTTCCTTGTTGGAGGTTGTTTCTATAGGAATGACAAGATCGCTTTCGACCTCATCGATACTTATGTTTAGATTTCTCGCTTTTTCAAGAACTTCTTGTCGCCAACTCCTTTGAATTCTGGTGTAACCCTTATCCATCACCAGACAGGCGGCATTCTTCATTATTTCCATGCATCCTATTTCGGGAGAGGCCTTCAAGATGACAAATCGGATCTGCAAATCTCTTAATTTATTCTGCAGATCATGGAGACCTTCCATCATAAAATGATAGTGTCTAAGGTTGGCTTCGGGATAATAATCAGTGACACCAAAATAAACCACCAAAGGAAGCTGGTGGTCATTGGATAGGTTGATAGCATGGGTAAGGGCGTGGTTATAGGATATTCTTTGTGACTGCTGCATCCAGTATAGGATATAGTCGCCCTTTATGATGCCAGTGGATTTTAAGTTTTGTATCCTGTTATTCATCATTTCTCAATCCTTAGGGAACTAATAATTCTATGGCCTTTCGTGAAATAGTGATATCAACAGGTGTTTTAAATCCATATTCACCATCGATATCCATGATGATCTCTTTATCTGCATCAATTGAAATCTGACTGCTTTTGAAGTAGTGGACACTGGAATGGTTGACATGGTCGCCACTGGCAAAGCCACTGAATATCTCAAGCAATGCAAAAGGGGGTGCCTTTTCGATGATAACAACATCAAAAAGACCATCGTCGTACTTAGCATCCGGAGACAGTTTCTTCATGCCTCCTATACTTGGCGTGTTGCTGACCATAAATACCAAAGCCTCCAGATCAAAGCTCTCAGTTTCAGTTTTGACATAGAGATGGTGGGATTGATATATTTGCGTTGGAATCTCTATAGCTGCTTGAAAATAATAGGCGTATTTTCCAAATATTGACTTGGTTTCGCTGGGAATCTCATGGGCAATATTGGTGAAAGCCCCACCAGATATCACATTGATGAAATATCGGTCATTCGCTTTGCCCACATCCACCAGCTTTGTTTTTTTTGCTCTGAGCATTTTGGTAAATTCATTCACAGTTGTAGGAATCCCCATATAGGTTCCAAAGTCGTTCACTGTGCCTGATGGCAAAATAGACAGTTTTGTTTTGCATGGTGAATGCATGATGCCGTTGACGACCTCATTGATAGTGCCGTCTCCACCGCAGGCGATGATCAGATCATATCCCTCGGCACAGGCTGATTTAGCAGCCTCTTCCGCATCACCCTTTTTTTTGGTGGATATAAAAGTAATGCTGACATCCACATCTATAAGGATTTCTCTAGCAATTTGAAATATTTTCTGCTGGACAGTCTCTTTCCCTGATGAAGGATTATAGATGACCAAGAATCTTTCCATAAAAATTGTATCCCCCGTTATGTTTTATTTTAGACTTTTGTTGAAGACTTTGTAAAGAAACCAGTTTGATATGGCTATTATGATACCGGCCTGTATCGATGACATGAAGGTTGCCGTGTGCAGACCTGTAAACATAGCAGTAATCTCCACTGTTATTCCGTTGATGACCAGAAGAAAAAGACCAAGGGTCAACAGGGTCAAAGGAAACGAAATAATGACCAGTATTGGTTTGATGATGGCATTGACCACAGCAAATATAAGCGCTGCGAAAAACAGTGAGCTTAGTGATGGGTATGATATGCCTGCAATAAGATAGGCTGCCAACCAGATTGCAATCATGTTCAATAATATTCTAACAAATAGTTTTTTCATGATTTATTCCTCCCTTGTATAATTCAGTTATAGAAATAATCAAATAGCTTATCAGAATATTCCTCTAACTTTATTTTTTATTGTTCGTGGTTAAAGATGAGTTCAACCACTTATCATCTTTTACTTTTTAG
>CAKMKB010000086.1:0-4035 GCA_927435965.1 uncultured Clostridia bacterium | reverse complement strand
TAAGCCGGACTGTTTTTCGAAAGGATTTTTTTACTGGAATCAACAAATACCTATTTTATTTAGGCGTGAACCTATATTACAGGCATCAGATTAAAAGAAAAATAACACCGAATATTATTTGAAGAACAGAATCAAAAAATTCTGACGGAATATAACTAATTGGATAGCAACAATTATGCGTGTTCGATGATTATGAGGGATGAGATAAGATGAATGATATTAGTAGAATAAAAAGAATACACGAAGAACTCATTGATATGAAGAGATTGTCCTACCAACTTAATAATGATAATCCAATCAATGAAAGTATAAAGGAAAAAGTTGAAAAACTGAACCATTTGATGTCAGATCTCGTTGAAACCTTTCTAGATTTTCGAGAAATAAGTGATTCATTGTTCGATGGTATGTACATTTCCGATGGTAGCGGGAGAACCCTTTTTATCAATGAAGCGTATACCAGGATTACCGGAATAGAAAAAGAGCAAGTCATTGGAAGGACAGTTGAAGAGATTTCAAAGGAGGGAAAGCTTTATAAGGGTGCTGTTACAACTGAGGTTCTCAAAAAAAGAGAGAGAGTCAGTTCTATTGGGAAAAGCCTAATCAACAATAAAGAGCATTTGGTAACAGGAACACCTATTTTTGATGATTCGGGCAATGTCAGATTGGTCGTTATCAACAATAGGGATATCAGTGAGTTGAATGAGCTGGAATCAAAAATGATGAAAATGCAGAACAATCAGATTCTAGCCAATGAAGAGATAAAGTTCTTGAGAAAACAGCTCTCCAGCAAAGCCATAACCAGTATTGATAAAAGCATGGTATCAGTCATGGAGTTGATAGATACCATAGCCCCAACTGATGTTACTGTTTTAATTACTGGAGAGTCAGGGACAGGAAAAGAAGTCATTGCAGATGAAATCTATTTGAGGAGCAAGAGAAATCAAAAGCCCTTTATCAAGATCAATTGTGCGGCAATTCCCGCGGAGTTATTGGAATCAGAGCTTTTTGGTTATGAAAAAGGTGCATTTACAGATGCGAAGAAATCAGGCAAGATCGGTATGTTTGAGCTGGCAAACCAGGGGCCTATTCTGCTGGATGAGATCGGGGATATGCCAATTAAGCTGCAAACCAAATTATTGAGAGTTCTGCAGGATAAGGAAATTGTCAGATTGGGTGGTGAGGCGCCAATTAAGCTTGATATCAGACTTATTGCCTCAACCAATAAAGATTTGCAAACCGAAATGTTAGAGGGAAGATTCAGAGATGATTTATTCTATCGATTGAATGTGGTTCCAATTCATATAAGACCTTTAAGGGAAAGAATTGATGATATCGAGAGCTTGACGGATGAGTTTTTAGACAAGTACAATAAAAAGTACGGAAAGAGAGTAAGGCTTGAGAGTGATTCTTATGCAATACTAAAGGAATACAAATGGCCTGGCAACATAAGGGAACTGGAAAATCTAATTGAAAGAATGGTGGTAATCAACAGGGATGGGATTATCAAGTATGACAATATACTCAACATATTGTACGCTGATGACACTTTCAAAAATAATGCGAAGTCCGATCTGATGCTGAAAGTAGCTATTGAAAACCTAGAAAGAGAAATGATTAAGTCAGCCATCGACAGTGTTGGTTCAGTAAATAAAGCTGCTAAAAAACTTGGATTGAGCCAGCCGGCTTTATGGAAAAAATGCAAAAAACTTAATATTACAACTGAATAAATATATAACAAAAACTATAAATCGCTATAACATAAGTTATAGCGATTTTACGTTGGACTTAGAGTGGTAAAAGAAAAATGATGATAATTACATACGAAAACATATAACAAAAGTTATAACAACGTTAAATTAATCACAAAATTTTGCTGTCATAATCTCTGTTCCCCTTAAAACAAGCCATTTTAAAATGTTTAAATTTTTAATTAAGTTGGCATGGATATTGCTATTAACTAAACTAACAATAACTATGGAGGTTGAAATGGATAAAAGAATCATAACCGTAGCCCCTACGGGAGCATGGCCAACAAAAGCGAACAATCCAAATGTACCTATGACACCAAAAGAAATCTCTGAGGATGTCTACCAGTCGTATCAGGCGGGAGCAGCTATAGCCCATCTACATATGCGAGACGCTGAAGGAAAAGGAACAATGAGCAAGGATCTCTTTTCCGAAACAGTTTCATTAATTAAGGAAAAGTGTGATATCGTCATCAATCTGACAACATCGGGAGATCTGAACGCAACAGATGAAACAAGACAAGAGCATTTGAAATTGATCAAACCGGAGCTTGCATCTTACGATTGCGGATCAATGAACTGGATGCATAGCGGGTTATTTATTAATCACCCGAAATTTTTAGAAGCTTTAGCGGTGACGATGCGTGAAAATGGAGTAAAACCTGAAATCGAAATATTCGACGCGGGAATGGTCTACAATGCACTTTATTATCAGAAGATGGGATTTCTGCAAGGACCTCTTCATTATCAATTTGTATTAGGTGCTGCGGGGGGAACTGCTGCGACAGTTGAAAATTTAGTCTACTTAAAAAATCTCATTCCTGAAGAATCAACCTGGTCAGCTTTTGGTATAGGCAAAGGACATGTGCCAATTATGTTGGCAGCTCTTGCCATGGGTGGGCATGTGAGAGTAGGAATGGAAGACAATGTTTTGTTTGGACCTAATGTTCTAGCAGAATCCAATGCACAATTTGTTGTACGTGCAGCGAATCTGATTAGGGAGTCAGGATTCGATGTAGCTAGCCCTGATGACGCTAGAAGAATACTTGGATTGAAAGGAGTTAATTGACATGATTGAGAAAATAGCTGTCTTAGGAGCAGGCACCATGGGACATGGCATTGCAGAAACTTTTGCCATGAATGGTTTTCAGGTTAATCTTTTTGAGACTCATGACCAAACCAGGAATTCAGTTAAGAATGTTATAGAATCCGAGCTTAGGTTTTTAGCTGAAAACGACTACATCAAAAGCGAAGACATTGACAATATTCTCAACAGAATTACCGTATTTAAAGACCTTAAAGAAACTGTTGTAAATGCAGATTACGTTATAGAAGCAGTTCCTGAAAAAATTGAGTTGAAGCAACAGATTTTCAAGGAAATAGACGGTTATTGCAAACCGGAAACAATCTTTGCGTCCAACACATCCAGCCTTGCATTGAATGAGATGCTGGAGGCTGTCAGCGATAGCAGAAAAGAAAGAATGATGGTTTGTCATTGGTATAATCCCGCACATCTGATGCCAATTGCAGAGCTGTCATATTTCGGTAACATGCCTGAAAACATATATAAGGAGGTGGAAAAGATATATTTAAAATCGGGTAAACAGGTTGTCAAAGTTCTAAAGGACGTTCCGGGACTGGTTGCCAACAGGATACAACAAGGCGTAGCAAGAGAAGTGTTTTCTTTAATTGAGATGGGAGTCGCCTCTCCGGAGGATATTGACAAGGCATTGAAATTTGGGCCTGCATTCAGATATGCGACAACCGGACAGCTTGAAGTGGCAGACATGGGTGGATTGGACATATGGTGCACCGTAGGAGATAATCTTCTCAGTGTGATGGATAACAGAAAAGAAGCAAATCCGATTTTGAGGCAAAAGGTTGCAGATGGAAAACTAGGATTGAAAACAAAAGAAGGGTTTTATGAGTATCCAGAAGAAAAACTGAATGACATCAAGAATGAGTTTAACAAAAGATTGTTGATTCAATTAAAAACATCCCAAAAATATCTTTAAGTAGAGGAGAGTAAAATGTCAACCAATAAAAATTCAATTAATAATTCTCAAGAGCTGGATCAAGGATCCGTATTTTGGAGATTTAGTAAACGATTTCAGTTCGCCGCTGAAAATATCATTCCGGATCCACTGGTATTCTGTTTAATTCTTACAATCATCATTTTTGTATCAGGCGTCATTTTTACAGGGACAGGTGTCATCGGCATGCTGAATGCATGGTTCAATGGGATATGGTCTCAAATCGCCTTTGCCTTCCAAATGTCATTCATGGTTGT
>CAKMKB010000085.1:0-2965 GCA_927435965.1 uncultured Clostridia bacterium | reverse complement strand
AGACACATGGCAAGTACAAAGCTTGAATAGTTGGACTTGAGCATCTTCAATACAGAAACCAGCATCGAGTATGTTTTTAGAGTCAATGTCCAGGTGTTTTGTTGGATCGTCCATCAAAAGAAAATTTGTTTTTGACAACATAAGTTTCAATAAGGATACCCGATTTTTCTCACCACCGCTTAAGTCGCTTATGTTTTTAAATAAATCCTCACTATAGAACATGAATTTTGCAAGATAACCTCTTACCTCATGGACTTTAAGCCTTGGATATTCATCCCAGATTTCATCAAGGACTGAATTATCCATAGTTAAATCAGATAGTTCCTGATCAAAATAACCTATATTGACATTGTGTCCGAAAATCAATTCACCACCATCAGCCTTGATATTTCCTGCTATGATTTTTAGAAGTGTTGATTTCCCAATGCCATTCGGTCCCACAAGTCCAACTTTGTCATTTTTAAACATGCTCAAACTAACGTTTTCGAATACGCCTTTACTCTCGTAGGATTTAGACAAACCGGAGATTCTTAAAACATCATTACCGCTTTGAATAGCAGGATTGAATTTCAGTGATATTTTTATGGTATCTGCATCGGGATTATCCAACAGTGTTATGTTTTGGAGCATCTTTTCTCTGCTTTTCGCCTGGCGAACCTTTTTATCGCGTCCATTGGCTAAAAATTTAGCAATAATCTCTTTTTGTCTTTGGATTTCCTTTTCCTGTAATATGAATTTTTTCTTGTTCAGTTCAATTTCTTCTGACCACCGGCGGATGAAGTACGAATAATTACCATCATACACTTTTATTTTTTTATCACTCAAAAAAAGTGTTTTATTGATTACCTTATCTAAAAAGTATCTGTCATGGGAAATCAACAGGACTGTTCCCTTGAAATCTTTAATAAACTTCTCTATCCACTCGATAGAACTGATATCCAAATGGTTGGTGGGCTCATCTAGCATAAGAATATCGGGGGAGGATAAGAGAAGCTTAGCCAGCATCACCCTACTTTTTTGACCACCGCTCAATTGACTTATTTCCAACGAAAATTCGTCCTCGCTGAAACCCAGACCAAATAAAACACCTTTTATTCTGCTTTTGTAACTATAGCCTTCAAGCTTTTCGAAAAGCTCATTCTTTATAGAATACTCTTCTAACAAAGTTTCAAGCCTATCTGGCTGTGTCGCATACAAAGCCATTTTAGATTCAAGCTCCCTAATTTCTTGCTCTAAAGACAGAACACCCGAAAAAACTTCTTCAGCGGTATCATAAATGGTTTTATTGCTTTTGATACTGTCTGATTGTTTTAAGTATCCGACTCTCTTGCTATTGTTCAAATAAAAGCTGCCATTGTCATATTCCAACTGTGAAGTCAAAATATTCAGCAGGGTTGTTTTTCCTGAACCATTTAAGCCGATTAAAGCGACCTTTTCATATTCATTTATGGTAAAACTTATCTCATCCAGTATTGTATCTGCACCAAAAGACTTACTGAGCATACTACAAGATATATCTATCATTTAATCACCTTAGTACAGTATATTAAGTGAAGAGGTCATTGTAAAGTGAAAAAAACATGAAATAATCACTGGAAACTAATAAAATATGTGATATAATGATTAATTGTATTGAATAAATCGCATACAATTGTTAAAATATTACTTAGGATGGAGGTGTACAACATGACAAAAAATGGAAAAATATCAGATGCTGTCATTAGAAGATTACCAAAATACTATCGATATTTAGGTGACCTGCTGAAAAATGGAATTAATAGGGTATCTTCAAATGAACTAAGTAAACTAACCGGTTTTACAGCATCGCAAATCAGACAGGACCTAAATAACTTTGGCGGATTTGGACAACAGGGATACGGCTATGATGCAAAAAATCTTAGAGACGAAATCGGCAAGATACTGGGCATAAACAACAACTACCAGGTCATAATAGTCGGTGCCGGTAATATCGGACAAGCAGTCGCCAACTATGCCGGATTTTATGAAGAAGGCTTCGAAGTAAAGGCTTTGTTTGACAAGAATCCAAAACTAATGGGTTTGAAAATCAGGGATCTAGAAATAAAAGATATAGATGACCTGCCAGATTATCTAAAAGAAGTACATGTGGATATTGGGGTAATATGCACACCCAAGGAAGTTAGCCAGAATGTTGCTAATACATTGATAGCTAACGGTATCCAAGCGATTTGGAACTTTGCCCCTACAGATATTAAAGTCGGTGATAATGTAGCTATTGAGAATGTTCATATGAATGAAAGTCTTTATACACTGGCGTACTATTACAAGAATAAAAAAGAGAACAAATAGGCAGCATCAAAAGTACTATAAAAATGAACTAATGTTTTTGTTCCTTTGCTTTTGTATTTTAATCAAAGGTAATGGAGTGAGAGTATTAGTTTATTTTGATTTGACGGAGAAAAAATGGAAATAAATTATTGTGATAATCGAGTGATTATAAATGGAATTTTTGACTTCATACCGAAGCATGTTTTTGAGTGTGGACAGTGTTTTAGATGGGAAAAGCAATCAGATGGAAGTTATACAGGTGTGGCTCACAACAGAGTCATCAATGTTGCATTGAATCATGATCAACTAATTATCAGCAACACCAATAGAGACGATTTTGAAAAAATATGGTTTAAATATTTCGACCTAGGGAGAGATTACTCTGAGATCAGGCAAAGATTGACCAAAGACAGCATCATGATTCCTGTCGTCGATTTTGGAAAAGGATTACGGATACTGAAACAGGACGAGTGGGAGTGCCTTGTTTCTTTTATCATATCAGCTAATAAAAGCATTCTACAGATTAAGAAGATAGTTGAAGATATTTCATATAGATACGGTGACTATATTACTAATTATAGAGGTAAAGAATATTTTTCTTTTCCTAATAGTTCTGTAATTGCCAAACTCGAATTAAGTGAATTAAGAGACTGCAAGG
>CAKMKB010000084.1:0-5606 GCA_927435965.1 uncultured Clostridia bacterium | reverse complement strand
GGTCATCTTAAAGAATTGGGAGTTACAAAGATACTTGAGCCATACAGTAATCGGGAATGATGTTGGCTGCTTTCCCTCCATCCTTGATAACGCCATGAATTCTAGCCTCCGGCTTGGTCTGCTGTCTTAAAGCATTGACATTGTTGAAGGTGTTGATTACAGCATCCAATGCATTGATTCCTTTTTCTGGCGATGATGCTGCGTGGGATGGCTTGCCTTTATAATCAAATTGAATGGCAACGAGAGCTAGTGATTTTCCACTTTTATTATATGACATATTGGGATGAGCAACCAAGGCCACATCAACATCGTCGAAAGCACCTTTTTCAACAAACAAAACTTTTGCCCCACTTGTTTCTTCTGCAGGTGTTCCAAACACAATAACCCTTCCACCTATATCATCTACAAGATGCTTTAGTATGATTCCAGAACCTGTACTGGTTGTTCCTAAGATATTGTGTCCGCATCCATGTCCAATACCCGGTAATGCATCATATTCAGACATAAATGCTATAGTTGGACCTTCTTTAGCAGATTTGTACTCTGCTCTGAAAGCAGTATCGACGCCAAGGTATTTCTTTGTGACGTTAAAACCATACTTTTCCAGGATCTCTTCGTGCAGTCTGCAGGAGTTATACTCCTCGTAGCCCAACTCAGGATTTTTGTAAATTTCATCGCTAAGCTCAATGAATTCTTTTTCCAGCTTATTAGCCAGTTCTTTAATTCTCTCTTTCATAAATCCTCCTATTCTAAATTATATCTGACAAATTTTCCCAATCTTCCGTTCTTCACCTGATTGTTTTCTACTGCAATTTCTCCATTAACAATAACAAACTCTATACCCTCTGGCGAAAGTGTCGGTTGTTCAAAGGTTGCCTTATCCCTGATTGTTTGAGGATCAAAGATTGTAATATCTGCATCCATTCCTGTCTTGATTTCGCCTTTTTTGTAGAGTCTGAGCCTATTTGCTGGACCTAAAGTCATTTTCCACAAGGCATCAACCAAATCCAGGTTTTTGTTCTCTCTTACGTACCTAGAGAGAACTTTAGGAAAGCTTCCTGCTCCTCTTGGATGTCCGCTGTCTTTTCTGTAAACGCCATCACTGCCTACAAAAACAAATGGTGCTTGAAGTGCTTGAATAATCTCTGACTCATTCATAACAAATGCCACAGCTATCATATCAGGATAATCTTTACGGGCTTTGAAGAAGATTTCTTCAGTGCATCTGACATTTTTGAAGGGTTCTTCAGTCAACAATACATCACTATAGGTCCTGTTCCACTTCTCAAAACATCCGTCATCAAATGCGGCAGATCCTATGAAAGTGCCAAAAGCATCATAGGGATAACAATCTGCGAATACATCAGCTCCTTCCATTCTTGCTTTTATGATAGTTTTCAAACCCTCATCCATGTAGCCATAGGCACTGCAACTACCAATATGCGATATCTGCATAGGGAGTTTTGACGCTTTTGAGATTTCGATCAGCTCAGTGATAGCTTCAACGCTTTTTTCCACATCTGATCTGAAATGGGCTGATAGTAGATATTTATCCGAATCCAGACTACGCGCCAGATCGATTATCTCTTCTGTCTCTATGCCAGGCGAGTACTCTATTCCGTATGAAATGCCGACAATACCTGTAGGCACGTATTTTCTTAACAACTGTTTCATTTGTTCAATTTCATTTTTAGTTGATGCTCTATACCGATCTTCTATGCCTACAGCGCTTCTTAGAAAGTTATGTCCCAGATACATCATATAATTGACCGGGGATCCATTCTGCTGAATAAAACCAATGAAGTCCTCAACACTTTGTCTATTAGCGCCACAATTGCCACCCACACAGGTGGTGACGCCCATCTTCAACTCATAATAGGCTATGAAGTATGGGTCTTTTTCTGTCATATCTAGTTCTTCTTCATGCATGTGGATATCGATAAATCCCGGAGAAACAATCTTGCCTTTCGCATCAATATTGATATCCGCTTCTTTGGAGATGTTTCCAATTTGTGATACCTTGCCGTCTTCCAGTAAAATATCCTTTTGAATCATTAGCATCTTTTCAAAATCCGGTACTAGTCCATTGATTATTTTAATTGATTTCACTTAAACCTCCTAAAAGAATAAACCAGGCAGCTAAGCTGCCTGGTTATGGTTTAGCCACAGAACTCCATAGCAATTTCACTATAGATTTTTACATAGTTATATAAATCAATCACTGGAATTCTTTCATCCTTTTTATGGGAGTAACTGATATTTCCAGGACCCGTTATAACTGTCGGAATCTTGCCGTAATAAGATAATGTCGCAGCATCTGTCCAACCCCTCTTTCTCGTAATCTCAGGCTTATGGTTCAGATGTCCCTGAAGAATCTTTTCTACGGTTTTAACAATTTTTGCACTTGGTTCGGTATAATGATACATATGGTCAAATTGCTTCATCTGTCCTGAATCCATTCTGATCAGTTCTGCCTGGAATTCCTTGTCATATGATTTGATATGCTCTATCACATCATAATACTCCTTCAAGACAGATTCCACCGTTTCGCCAACAATGTATCTTCTATCAATCTTAAGCGAACAGCTGTCTGCTACAGTTGACGGTTGAGTCCCACCTTCAATTCGACCGAAATTCATGACTGAAGGACCCATAAACTCATTGTACCTGGTTTCTAGCTTGGGAATGATGTCTCTCTCGACTGCTTTGATAAAGTCGGCAGCTTTGGAAATGGCGTTGATTCCTTCATTGGGTACACCACCATGGGCTGTCTTGCCAGTAAATAACACTTCCAGCCACTCCAGTCCCCGGTGTCCGATGGCAAACTCATAATTCGATGGTTCGCCAACGATAGCACCATCAGCTTTGATGCCTGAGAGAACCAGATCCTCGGTTCCTTCGCTTTCCTCTTCTTCACCGATGACTGCCGTTACAATGATATCTCCAGGTAGTTTCGTACCGGATCTTTTTAGAGCCAGGGCGGACATGATCATACATGCCACAGCCCCTTTCATATCATTTGTTCCTCTGCCCCAGACAAAACCATCTCTGATTTCAGCCTTATAGGGGTCAACTATCATCTCATAGGGTGGAACAGTATCCGTATGTCCATTCAATATCAAAGTAGATCCTGTACCTGTCCCTCTTAAATAAATATATACATTGTTTCTATCGCCATCAACTGATTTTAGCTCAGCTTCAAGTCCGTTCTCTTTGCAGAATCTATAAATGTAATCAGATACTTCCTTTTCCCTACCTGGTACATCCTTATGGCTAGGGATTTGGACAAGATTCTGCGTCAATTTAACTACTTCATCCTGAGTGTAAAATTTCGTGATGTCCAACATGATCACTCCCCCTTAAAACGGTCCGTAATCTATTATGTTTGCTATGATTAAGAAAACAGCACCCATTGCAATCCAGATTATTGTCATCGGATATACAAACTTAAACCATTTCTCATAAGGAATCTTTGCTACTGACAGTACGCCCATCAATGCTGCTGAAGTCGGGATAATAGAGTTTGTTATACCATCTCCAAATTGGAATGCTGTAACAGCAACCTGTCTATTGATTCCGATAACATCAGCTAATGGTGCCATAATTGGCATAGTTGCCGCTGCCTGTCCACTTCCGGATGGGATGAAGAAGTTCAAGATAACCTGAACAAAATACATACCCAACACTGCAATGGCTGTTGGCAGATTATCAATGGCAGCAGCCAATCCGTTGATGATGGAGTCTATGATGAAACCATCTGTCATAATGACTAGGATACCTCTTGCAATACCAACTACCAATGCTCCAAATACGATGCCTCTAGCACCTATTACAAATTCTTGTGCAACTCTGCTTGGACCCAATTTACCTACAAAACCACCGATGATACCTATTGCTAGGAATACTGTAGCGATTTCTGTGATATACCATCCAAGTGAGAAAACTCCATAAACAATTGCTGCTAAACCAGCTGCAAGAACCAATAAAGTAACAATATGACGAGAATTAAGCTCTGGAAGATTTGACAAGTCAATTTTATGATCGGCTTCTTCTAATTCCAATTCTCTGACAATACTAGTTTCTGGATCTGCTTTTACTTTTTTAGCGTATCTTAACAAATAAATATTGACCAATACCAGCATAACCGCTAGTATTACAAATCTGAATGCAATACCTGAGAATAACGGCAATTCAGATATTCCCTGAGCAACTCCTACCGTAAAAGGATTCATAAAGCCTGATGTGAATCCACATGCTGCGCCCAAAGTTACCATTGCTGTACCAACAAGTGCGTCATAACCTAATGCTCTTGCCAGAGCGATACCAATTGGAACGAATACGATGGCCTCCTCAGCCATACCGATAGTTCCACCAAATATTGAGAAAACTATCGTAAAGATTGGAATCATCAGTATATCGTTGCCTGCCAACTTAACAGCAACCCTACTGATACCCGCTTCAATGGCTCCTGTAGCCGTGATGATCTGAAAAGCACCGCCGATGATAAAGATGAAGAAAATGATGCCTGCTGCAGCATTCATCCCTTTAGGCACAGATTGTACCAGATCGAAAGGTGTTGCAGGATTTTGATCGACTGCATGGAAAGAAGCTGGGTCTACAACAGTTCTTCCAGTATTGGGGTCTTCCACCCTGTCAAATTCACCTGCTGGTATGATATAAGTCAAGATTGCCATTATAATAATAACTGTGAATAATATAACGTAGGTATGTGGAACTTTTGATTTCTTTTTGATTACTACTGTTGGTTCTGACATAAAATCCTCCTAATTTTTATTGTTTTATCTTAAAAGATGCTTTTCATTAACCCTCCCTTCATACAATATACTTACTGATTTCTCTCGCACCTTTTTTCAACGCCCCAATGTAAAACAAAATACTCTCATCGGTCATCATGCTTTTTGCTGCTGCCAAAGCAATGCACCCATGTATGTTACCCTCAGAATTAAAGATAGGTACACCAATACCCAAGGCTCCAAGCAGATTTTCTTCATTGCTGATTGTATAGCCTTGTTCTCTTATTCTTTTGTATACCAACAGTAATTCTTCAGGGTCTGTTATAGAGTTCGGAGTGGTTCCTTCAAGTTTTGTTGATCTTACAAGTTCTTCTAGCTTTTCCAATGGCTTATAGAAAGCCATGATTGTTTTTCCGTACGCACCACGGTTTATCGGGAAATAAGATCCGTACTGATAGGTAATTCTGACGGGCATAGCTATTTCGGATTCATAAAGGTTTATAATCTTATCATTTTCAATGACTGTATAGCCAATGTTTTGTTTTGTTCCCACAGCAATATTATCAACTATTGTTCTGATTTCCAAAAAATTACTATTTCTATATAAATATTTGGACCCTATATGATACATAGAGGGTCCAATTGTATATTTTTTATTCAGATTATTTTGCACAACAAACAATTCCTGTTCAAGCTCATTTAAAATCCTGTGAACAGTTGTTCTGTTAATGCCTAATGCATTACTAAGCTCTTGAGCACTATAAGAGTACGGTTCTTTGGCGAATGCCTTTAATATCTCGATTGTTTTACCGATGGCTGTAAGCTTATCATCCATAATTTCTCCTTGTTCAC
>CAKMKB010000083.1:0-6883 GCA_927435965.1 uncultured Clostridia bacterium | reverse complement strand
GCTGATGATTTCCATTTTCAATTGTATGTTATCATTCCTTGTAAGCATTGATTTCCTCCGCTTTTTGATACTTATATTATACCAAAAAACTGAAAAAGAATCCTCTTTTCCGAGAATTCTCTTTCTTACATTTTCGTAATTTTTGACTTTGTCAGCAGTCTGACCTCTTGCTTCTCACAAGAGGTTCTTCTATCGATACTTTCCATTTTCATATATTTCTTTGATTCTTTCATAAGGAAATGCTTCGTCAATAGACCGATACGTTTCAATTTCTCCATTCAGCCAGAATGTTCCGTTTTTATCAACAGAAAATCTTGCCACCGGATTTCCATCTTTATGATAATTGATGCTCAACATCGATGCAATATCAATCTCTGCTTCAACGGGTTCCAAGTCAAGATTATTGTAAATGCTCACTAATTCTGCCACAATTTCATCATCAGTTTCAAATAAGGCATAGCTCATTACACTGAAGAAGACAGCTACTTCATCCGCCTCAAGATTTTTAGTCGGCATCTGATAGATAACATACATGCCTTCGTCATTCTGATCAATCACAAGACTCACATCATTCCCTACTGCGAAATCACTGGTATAGCTTTTCTCAGCCAGTAAATTACCGTTAGCGTCCAACGCCTTCATTGAAAACTCTAGATTTGATGAGTATGGCATTTCAAATGAAAACGTGTCTCCCTCCTTCATGAGATCATTATCGGCCAACATTGTACCTGTGGTGCTGTCTTTAGTATTTATTTCTACAGTCTTAACTGAATCCTCGGTTTTATTGGTCACACGTATAAAAGGTTTTCCATACTGCATCACTTTTTCGATCTCACCGACTATTGGTCTGAAAAGATCAACCTTCCATTTACCCTCAACTTCTTTCATAATTAGAACGCCACTTAACTGAATCGCCTCATCATCACCACTCTTGAAAGTAACCTTTGCAGTGATATTATAATGAAAAGTCACATCTCCGTTTTCCGTTTCACTTTTACCCCCTAAACTGACTGAATCAGTTTTCAGGATACTGCCATATTGACTTGCTGCCATCTCTCCTTCTAGGATTACCCTGTTTGCGGCAGAATCATTTAATCCCTTTTCGGTCATCAACTCACCGTATATAGTTGTCAATGCATCTTGCAATCCTGGGATTTCAGTCAATCCAGTTCCGTTACTATCGTAGGTCAGCTCAATATTAGGATTAGTAAGCAGTTCAGCTATACCAGTATCGTCCACAGTGTAATATGTAAACAAGAACTTCTCTGCTTTTGCTTCAGGTGTATTAGCATTAAAAGGGTTGGATAGAAGACCCATAGTCAATATAACTACTATGATCAAAGCGATCACGCCTACCCAAAATCCAGGCTTTCTATAATTGATAATGTTTTTTGTCATTTTGTCGCCTCCTCTATAATCCGTTTGAGTTCAGAGGCTTCCTTCTCTGTTATTTTTTTGTTTTCTAGAAAAGCTGACAGAAATGTTGGCAATGAGCCATCAAAGTTTTTCTCTATTATCTGTTCACTTTCATACTTTTGGACCTGTTCACGTTTCACTGTCGCGGTTACAGTAGCGTTTTCGTTTACAATCAACTCTTTCTCAGCAAGTTTTCTAATCATCGTATAGGTGGTAGGCTTTTTCCAACCCAATATCTTTGAGGAGATTCTGGATAGCTCTGTTGAATTGATAGGCTCGTTGTCCCATATAATACACATGAATTTGTATTCCGCATCAAAAAGTTTATGCCTAACCATAACATCCTCCTTAGGTTTATCTCGACAAACCTTCTCTTAGTGAGTTTACTCCAATAAACCTCTTATGTCAAGAGTTTAAAGTAGCGAATCTTAGCGTAAAGTTATTGTAGGAAAAAAATATAAAAAGAAAGTCTCTTTCATGTTATGATAAGTTTGGCAACAAAATCTAACAGAAGGAGCTTTCTTTTTATATTTTTTTCCTACAATAACTTTACGCTAAGATTCTTATTCTTGTAAATGATATATTTTAATGATAAACTATTTCAAGGTGATTAGATGACAAAATATGATAAAATTTTAATATTTATTGTTCTTATAGCAAGTATTTTAGGGATTATAGCAGTGAACAGTGCTGCCTTGAATTATAATAATTTATATGCTGAGATCATTATCAATAACGAGCTTTATAAAAAGTATACATTAGGATATGGTGTGGACGAGGAAATCACGGTGGAAAGCGCATATGGCAAAAATGTCATCCATGTGGATAATGATCACGTTTATATGCAGGAAAGTGATTGTCCAGATCAGATATGTGTACAAATGCCACAAATCAGCGAACCTGGTGAAATAATAGTATGTCTTCCTAATAGATTAATCATTATTGTAACAGGTGAAAGTGGATCGATTGACACAATTACGCATTAACAGGAGAATGGATGAATAAGAATAGAAAATATATTTTTTTGGCACTCCTCACCTCCGGCGCTTTGATTTTAAGTCTGATTGAAAGCATGATACCATTTCCTTTTGTAGCGCCAGGAGCTAAGCTTGGATTGCCAAATATGATAACATTGACAGTGATTGTGCTATTTGGGTTTAAAAGCGGAATGACCGTTGCCATATTGAGAACCATTCTGTTTCTTCTAGTAGCAGGAAATGTGGCAGGGTTTCTGTATTCGTTTTCAGGAGCGGTGTTAAGTACAATAATTATGGCTATTGCTCACAGATACTTTAGTGGCATCTTTAGCTTGATAGGAATCAGTCTTTTTGGTGCCATGGCCCACAACACTGCACAAGTCTTTACTGCTGCCATGGTTGTGCAAAACATTAGAATACTTAGCTATCTGCCAATCATGTATTTGGTGAGCCTTTTTACAGGTTGTTTTGTTGGTTATGCAACTATTTTTATTGTCAAAAACCTTCAAAAGCAGTTTCAATTAATGAGATGGAGTTGACATGGGCAAAAATACTAATATGATTAAATGGGTTTTTATAATCGCTGCAGGATCAATTATGGGGAATATTATTGGAAATGTATTATCACGATTCATACCTTTTTTGAGCCTGTCCGAATCCATCGGTCTGACGCCTGCGACACTGGATCTCAGCTTCTTAACGGTGACCTTTGGATTTAATGTCAGTCTGAACCTTGCTGGAATAATAGGCATTATCATTGTAGTTTTAATTTTTAGAAAGATGTGAGTAGATGATGGATAAATTATTATTAGCTTCAAAATCACCTCGAAGGATTGAAATTCTAAAGAAATATCGTGATGATTTAATAACAGAAGCACCTTTTGTGGATGAAAGTGTCTCTGGTAGATTTAAACCTGAAGAATTAGTAATGGCTATAGCACTTAAAAAGGCTTTAAGCATCATCCAGAACGGTCATTATGAAGACACGATTATTTTGGCTGCGGATACAGTTGTTTACTGTGATCGAATAATCGGAAAACCTCAAGACAGAAATGACGCATTTAGTATTTTGAAAAGTCTAAGTGGAAAGACCCATAAGGTCTTTACTGGCTTTGCTATAATGCATAGTAACATTAACAAAAACCTAATAGATTTCGAAGAAACGGATGTTATTTTTGAAAAATTCAGTGATGAAATGATAGAAAATTATCTTAATACCAATGAATACACAGATAAAGCTGGAGCCTATGGGATTCAGGGCTATGGTGAGTTGCTGGTGAATAGCATTAGTGGATCGTACCCCAATGTAATGGGTTTACCCATCAGTAGAATCAACAAACACTTATGGGAACTATATAGGTTTAACTTACTAAATTGACGGAGGTAATACGTGACAGATGTTAACTACACAATTAAACAAATACCTGTACAAGAAAGACCTAGAGAGAAGTTGATTAAGTATGGTCCTCAGGCGTTAACTAATTCCGAACTGATGGCGATTGTTCTTAGAGTCGGAAGCAACAAAGACACAGCGATAACTCTTTCCCAAAAGATTCTGAACCACGAAGAAAGAGGACTGAAAAACATTGCCAATCCTGATCCTGAACTGTTGTTGGGATTCCATGGCATCAGCCATGCAAAAGCTGCACAATTAATGGCTGCTGTTGAGCTTGGGAAAAGAGTTTCCAGAATTGATTTTGATGATAGATTCAAAGTGACATCTCCCCAGGATATTGCCAATTATCTCATGGAAGATATGCGCTACCTGAAAAAAGAGCATTTTAAAATCATCATTTTAGATACAAAAAACAAGATACTAGACGTCTGTACTATATCGATTGGAAGCTTGAATTCATCAATAGTTCATCCAAGAGAAGTGTTTCGCGAAGCAATAAAAAAATCCGCTGCTTCTATCCTACTGGTTCATAATCATCCAAGTGGTGAAACACAACCTAGCCGAGAGGATATAAACATAACCAAAAGATTGATTGAAGCAGGAGAATTAATGGGAATTAAAGTATTGGACCATATAATAATTGGAGATGGAGTTTATCTCAGCTTCAAAGAAGAAAATATTATTTAACAGGAGGAAGGAATGTCTTTTTTCGATGGAGTTTCTAAGAAAATAGGTATTGATCTTGGAACAGCAAACACGCTTGTCTTTATGAAGGGTAAGGGTATACTCATCAACGAGCCATCAGTAGTAGCGTTAAAACGGGGAACTAATGAAGTTATAGCCATTGGCTTGGAAGCGAAGGATATGATTGAAAAAACGCCAATCGACATAGTGACTATCAGACCTCTGAAAGATGGTGTGATAGCAGATTTTGAAATTACGAGAATAATGCTCAAATATTTCATAAAAAAAGCGCTGAAGACCTTTCAAATTGTCAAACCCATCATTGTTATAGGGATTCCTTCTAAAGTGACATCTGTCGAAAAAAGGGCAGTTGAAGAGGCTGCAGTTTCTGCAGGAGCAAGGAGAGCGATACTGATAGAAGAACCGGTTGCAGCTGCTATAGGTGAGGGTATCGATATTTATGAACCTGTCGGAAATATGGTGGTGGATGTAGGTGGCGGCACAACGGATACAGCAGTCATTTCACTGGGAGGGATTGTTACCAGTGAATCATTGAAAATTGCTGGAGATAAGATGGATGAAGCCATACAATACTATTTCAGACATCACTACAATATGATGATTGGTATTAAAACAGCAGAAAGGATTAAAATTGCTATCGGAGATGCGATGCACGGTGAAAAAGATGAAGAGCCGGCCTCGATGGATGTGACAGGCAGGGATCTTGTTACAGGACTCCCAAAAAAAATCAATGTTAAAGATTTTGAAATAAGAGAGGCTATAAGTGAACCGATTGCCGCTGTTATTGGCTCGATTAGAAGAGTTTTAGAGATCACACCACCAGAGTTGGCAGCTGATATTCTAGTAAGAGGCTTGACATTGACAGGTGGAGGTGCTTTACTTAAAAGACTCGATAAGCTAATAAGCAAAGAAACCGGGGTTCCGGTGAAAATTTCCGCAGACCCTTTAGACTGTGTTGTTAAGGGTACAGGCATTGTTTGTGGAAATATCCATAAGTACAATAATATGTTTTAGATGAACGGTGATTGATTTGCAGAAAACAAAAAAAATCAACAATTTTATATTCGTACTTATCGTTTTGGTTCTGGTTATTACAATAGGACTAAGCACTACACGCAACCAGCCATCTCAAATATCAGGCATAGTAGGTAGCGTTTTTTCTCCTGTCCAAAAGGTAATTTACTCTATTAGCCAGACATTCACCAACTCCTTTGATTTACTGCTAAATATTTCCAAAATACGTGAAGAAAACTCACAGCTGCAGGAGAGAATCAGTATTCTTCAAGAAGAAAACGTTCAATTGAAATATATTGTGAACAACTCTGAAGATTTAAAGAATGAATATGAAATGCTAAGCAATATTGAATATGATTATGTTAAGAGCCAAATTATATCCCGAGATATTGGAAATTGGTTCGAAAGATTTACAATCGATAAAGGAACCAACAACGGAATCCAAATTGATGATATTGTCATTAAGGCAGTCAGAACAGAAGATCAACTGGTCAGAGTAGGGCTAATTGGCAAGGTGGTAGATGTTGGACATAATTGGTCTAAAGTTATCACGATTGATGATATAGGGAGCAGTGTCAGCATCAAGGTGTTGAGAACCAATGAAGGTGGAGTTGCAAAGGGATCGATTAGTGGTGTCATAGAAGCATTTATGTTTAGTCAAACAGAGGATCTGAGAGTGGATGACGAAATAGTGACATCGGGCTTGGGTGAGATTTATTTGCCCAATATTTATATAGGAAAAATAGCTAGAATCGAAAAAACATCTGATTTATTGACTGAAAAAATTACAATAATCCCTGTTGTGGATTTTGAAAAGCTTTATGAAGTATTTGTCATTAAGGTGGACAGAAGATGAAAAAGTTGCTAGGCCTTGCCGCATTAGTACTCGTCAGTTTCATCATGCAATCGACAGTTCTTCAATTCTTACAGATTTTTGGTGTGACAGTCAACTTGGTATTGGTGGTTTTGGTGGTCGTCTCCTTACAGACAGATGAAATAACAGGAGCTGGGTTAGGTTTCATGGTAGGGTTTCTGACTGACATTCTATATGCACATTTTTTCGGAGTAAATACCCTATTGTTTTTTTCCATAGGTTATTTGACAGGCAGGATTTCTGAAGATGTTTACAAGTTCGACTATTTTACAAATCTCTATTTTGTCCTTTTTGGGACATTATTCTATCATCTATTTTTTTATTTTATCCATTATTTTTTAAAAATCGGTTCAGAGGCCATATTGATAACTTTTATGCCAATATTGGTGGAAATTGGACTCTGAACCGATTTTTAAAAAATAATGGATAAAATAAAAAAATAGATGATAGAATAATGTCCCAAAAAGGACAAAATAGAGATTTGTAAAATAGTCGAACTTG
>CAKMKB010000082.1:0-19002 GCA_927435965.1 uncultured Clostridia bacterium | reverse complement strand
GATTCCAAAGTTTGGGTATTTCCAATCGCTTTAATCTCTATTGGGGGGTAGTACTGAGACACCATTGATGTTCAGATAAGTGCCGACAGGTACTATTTCAGTATAATTTGTATGTCTTTGTCCGTTTATTGAGATGGCTTCAGCCCCTGCAGCATTCAGATTGCTGATAACCAGTAGTATGTACTCGTAATTGTACACCAGGTTATTGGAGAATTCCGTAAACTGATTCTCTGTAGGTGGATTATCCAGCATCACAATCACTCCAGGTCCTTTCACATCTGTAAAGCCTGCCATCATTCTAAACTTATTCAATTCATCCCTTAGTGATTTGATATATATGCTCTCTTCAGCAGCACTGTTCTCATATTCAGACAGTCTGGCCTCAAGCTCATCAAGATCCTTTATCAGCTGGTCTTTTTCTTCGTTTGCATTCTTTATTTCGCTTGTCAGTTGATTTATCTTCTGAGAGAAGACAATCCCTCCTGCAGTATCTCTGACTAACTGAAATTGCAAAGCAAGTACCAGTCCTAAAACAATGCTGATTATCATTATAAATATTCTATTCTTCAAGCTTGACCTCCATATCGTCAAAATCTATGTAAACTGGATTCTCACCTTTGGTGAAGTCTATTAAACCCAATACATCCTGATTATTTTTTATTCTATCATTTATTATCTCTTTGGTAAATAATATTTGATATTTCATATTTGAACTATAATCCAGTTTAATTAATGTACCATAGGTAGTGGTAGAATATACGTTATCTTCACGTATGTCAATATAATCTACATAATCAAATCCATTTATTTTGACATAATATAACAATTCTATCAGTGTTAAGACATCAATACCGCTATCATTGATAGATGCCAATTCTCCCAACCTTAATGTCAGTTCACCATCCAGCTTGATCATTGGTAGATTGCTCTCACCAATTTCCACAGTCTTTAAGGGAATGCCTTCAAAATCTAGAATATAAGCCTGATTGTTTCCTGAGATAAATACAGCTTCTTTTCTTTCTAAAACATATACTTCTATAATGTTTGGAAGCTTTCTTTTTATTTCAGCACTTTTAATTAAAATGCCTTTTGTTATTCTGTTTTCTGAAGCCTTTTTATCAATCCGTAAAAGATTTTCTCCTAGCGTCAATCCTGATAATTCGACAATTTCAGTCTCAGTCATTTGTTGGTTTCCAGAGACTTTGATTTCTTTGAGATTAAATACCTCAGAATAAATAATTATATAGGCTGAACTCATTATAGCTAGAATAAACAACAAGATGTTAAATACTATTCTTCTTCGCCTTTTTTTCTTTTGATTTCTTTGTTTTCTATCCATTTGATATCAAATCCCTGATTTCGAGTTGAATCTTACTTTCGGATTCCAGGTTTGCCATTTCAAAACTATTGCGTTTCATTGTAGCATATAAATCTTTATTATTTATTAATCTTTGAATAAGGTTCGACAGCTTGTCCCCTGAAATCTCTTTCTCTGTCAGAACAAAAGCCCCCCCATTCTTTTCTATGCTTCTTGCATTTTTTTCCTGATGATTTTCAGCTGTATAAGCCTTTGGTACCAATATGGCAGGTAGACCCAATGCTGTAATTTCAGAAACGGTAATAGCTCCTGCGCTTCCTATCACCAAGTCACATGCATTCAATGCTTTTGGGGCATCCATCATATAATCCACAACTGTTGTATTTTCGGGTAAGGTATCAATATTTTTACCCTTCAAATCCGTATTAAATCTATCGTAAAGCCGCTTACCCGTCACGTGAAGAAGCCTAATATGACTGGTTTCTTTTATATTGATAATCAAATCTATAATTGCATTATTGAGGCTTAACTGACCCCCACTACCGCCAAACGAGTAGATGAAGAAAACATCTTCTCCAATACCAAATTCTGCCCGGCATTGATTTCGTGAATAGTTGAAAATCTCTTTCTTCAAGGGATTACCGACTAGTACTGTTCTTTTAGCTTTTTTAAAGAAAACTTCTGATTCCAAAAAACTGATCATAACCACATCAGCAATTCTGGAGAGCATCTTGTTTGTAATTCCTGGATAAGCATTCTGTTCATGTATCATCGTTTTCTTTCCACATATTTTTCCTGCGAGTACTACTGGTCCCGAGACGAAACCTCCTGTTCCTATGACTAAATCAGGCTTTTCTTTCTTCATAATACATGATGCCTGAAACAAACCAATTACATTATTATAAATAGTGGCTATATTTGAAATTGATAACAGCTTTCTGTTAATAAACCCTGTCTTCACACTCAAAAACTTCAATCCAGACTTGGGTATTATCTCACTCTCCATGCTTTTTTCAGAGCCTATATATATGATTTCAACTGCTTCATACATGTTCTTCAGAATATCTGCTATGGCAAGAGCAGGTGAAATATGTCCTCCTGTACCGCCACCGGTTATTACTACTTTCATTGTTACCTCTTTATAATGAATTTTTAGATATATTCAATAAGACACCAACAGCTCCCATGAAAATCAACAGTGAGGTGCCGCCAGCGCTGATAAATGGCAATACGATACCGGTT
Source organism: uncultured Clostridia bacterium (assembly GCA_927435965.1). Taxonomy (GTDB): domain Bacteria; phylum Bacillota; class Clostridia; order Tissierellales; family Dethiosulfatibacteraceae; genus 38-11. The sequence continues at coordinate 16,442 of CAKMKB010000082.1, read as the reverse complement.
GGCGGCATCGATGATGTAACTACTGCTATATGAACCAAGGTCTGAATCGCAATAAGTGAAGTTACTCCAATGGCTAAAAATGCTCCAAACTGGTCCTTTGCGTTTATAGCTATTCTGAGTCCTCTCCATATAACGACAATGTAGAATGCAATCACTATAAATGCACCAATAAACCCAAGTTCTTCGCCAATGATGGAAAAAATAAAGTCATTGTATGCCAATGGTATGTAAAAAAATTTCTGCCTACTCTGTCCCAGTCCCATTCCAAATAAACCACCTGTTCCTAAAGCATAGATTGACTGAACCACTTGCCAGCCATAAGAGCTCTTGTATTTAAATGGATCCAGAAAGCTTATGATTCTAAGTGTTCTATAGGGTTCATTGATAATCAGATAGGCTATACCGGCTATTCCTCCTGCTATCGTTATGAATATATGAAACAAATTGGCACCAGCACACAGAAACATGACCCCTAGCGTCATCGCCATAACAAAACTGGTGCTTAAGTCATTCTGGATGAATATAATACCAGAAAAGAATAGAATCAATAGAAAAACTGGAATGTAGCCACCTATAAAAGTTTTAATCCTATGGTTATGCTTATCGAGAAAATATGCCATAAACATAACTGCAGTCACCTTTATTATATCAGAAGGCTGAATATTCAATCCTCCAATGCTAATCCACCGTTGCGCACCATAGGCTTCAGTGCCATATGCCGTAAACAGAGACAGTGTAGCCGCAATAGTAATGAGGAAAATCAGTTTATTAAGAGCTCTATATATTCTATAATTGACAAACGATGCTAAAACCATTGCTACAATTCCAGCAACACCTGCCGTAACCTGCTTTCTAAAAAAAAAGAATCCGTCTCCCTTGAAATTATAATAGCCTTCTGGATAACTTGCACTGTAAACCATAATGAAACCGAACAAAACCAAAATAAGCGTGGATAAAAATAAAATCCAATCTATAGAGTTTTTATTCTCCATCTCCATCACCCATTTCCTTAATTATCGACTTGAATTCATCGCCACGTTCCATATAATTGTTATACATATCCCAGCTGGCGCATGCAGGCGACAATAAGACAACATCACCAACCTTTGCCTGTTTAACACAATTAGATACTGCTTCTTTTAGATTATCGACTGCATAATAATTATGGAAATCATTTAATTCCAATGATTCAATAATTCTATCTCTTGTTTGACCCATAACACTGATGCTTCTTACTTTTGAGTGTAAATGTTTCATTAATCCAGTGAAGTCTTCACCCTTTTCGTACCCGCCAAGAATCAGATTAATTGGTTGTGAAAAGCTTTGTATAGCTTTAATAGTTGCGTCAGTATTTGTTCCTTTCGAATCATTATAGAACTTGATGTCTCCAATTTCCTGCACAAATTCGAGTCTATGCTCCACGCCTTTAAAAGTCCGCAAGGTCTCAATGATCAAGCTTTTGTCAACACCTGTTAGATAAGCTGCCAAAGCAGCCGCTAAGGCATTCTCAAGATTGTGGTTTCCTGGCATTAATACGGTTGCTGTATCACAGAGATATTCGGGTTCACTGACATTGATGTATATCTTATCATCTTCGATGTATATTCCTTTAATACATTTAGATCCTATTGAAAAATAATAAAGATCACTTTTAAACAAACTCTCTTTTTCACGGAGTATTCTGTCATCGTAATTGATGATGCATTTGTCTTGTTTAGTTTGATTCTTGAATATATTAAGCTTTGAATTAATATAATTATCCAGAGTTCCATGCCATTCGATATGATCAGGCGTAATATTGGTGACAACTGCAATATTGACCCTGAAATCAATTATGCTCTCCAGTTGAAAAGAGCTTAATTCAATAGCGGCTATAGCATTGTTGTCCGCATTGTAATAATCCCACATAATTCCTGAGCCAATGTTACCTGTAACAATGCTTTTCTTATTATGGTTCTTCAGCATCTGTCCCAAAAGGGTGGTGGTGGTGGTTTTTTCCGTTTGTGCCGGTTATGCCTATAGAAAAAATATCATTTCTTATGCCATAGGCATATTCCACATCTGTTATAATTTTTATACCCTTCGCGCTAGCTTTCTTCAACAGCAAATCATCCGGTTTGATTCCAGGGCTCTTAATAATAGTATGAAAACCATCAAATACAATATGATCATAGTCAACAGTTTTTATATCAACCAATCCATTTACACTTGCTATCTTTCTAAATTTCTCAGTATTCATCTGGTCCACAACACAAAAATCAATGCCTTGAGCTGTAAGTGTCTTGGCAGCAGAAATACCTGATATTCCAAATCCGTAAATTAATATTTTTTTCCCAGACATATTATCTCCCTAAATAATAACCAATATAATTGCTAAAAATCCAAAAGCTAATGATGCTTTTAAAAACCCCTTTACCACCTGTGTTTCCTTCAATCCCTTTTGTTCATAGTGATGATGTAATGGACTCATAAGGAAAATTCTCTTTCCTGTTCTTTTGTAATATCCAACCTGCATTACCACAGAAATAGTCTCAGCGAAGTACACAAGCCCAACGACCGGAAATATTATTAGTGTACCGGTTAAGATGCTTAAAGAAGCAACTGCTCCTCCAATAGCTAAGGACCCAACATCTCCCATAAAGATTTTAGCCGGAAACCAATTATAGCAAAGAAAAGCACCCAGTGCACCAACCAAAGCACCAATCAACAAAAAATAGATTTGATCAATAACGATAATATCCTTCAAAACCACTAAAATCAAAAAATAGCAGGAAAGATATATTATAGTTACCCCTGAAGCCAACCCATCTAATCCATCTGTCAGATTGACACTGTTGACTATTCCCACAACAACCACAAATGCAAATGGTAGATAAAACCATCCAAGCTTTAAAATCTGATTGATTAAAGGTATGTAAATGCCATCCCTCATATCACCAAATAGATATTGGAAACCAACCAACAACAAAGCAAAAATAAATTGCCCTATCAACTTCTGGTATGCTCTTAGTCCGAGATTTCTTTTTTTCACAACCTTGATGTAATCATCAATGAATCCAACCGCTCCAAATCCAATGGTTACAAACAGGAAAACAACACCATTAACATTTTTTTCGACAAAAAGTAAATAGCTTAAAACAAGACCCATTACGATGGCCACGCCTCCCATAGTAGGCGTGCCGGATTTTGATTTGTGTGTTTGAGGGCCCTCTTCCCTAACTATCTGGCCAAATTTAAGTTTTCTCAGATGCGGTATTATACTAGGTGTTATAAAATACACCAGAGCAAAGGAGACCAGCATTGACAGAATTAATCTTATAGTCATTTTCTACTCCACTTGTTTTTGTTCTTTTTTTCTTATAGCGTTTATTGCTATTTGTTTTTCATTATATGGTACTTTTCTATCTTCTATCATTTGATAGGGCTCTGTTGATTTGCCAGCAAGCAATATTGTATCATTATGCTGGTAATTCTCTATCAAATATTTGATTGCTTCTTCCCTGTCTAAAATAATCATGTGATTGTCATGATACTTTTCAATTCCTTTTACAATTTCAAGGCATATATTCATTGGATCTTCATATACAGGGTTGTCGGATGTTATCATAACAAAATCACAGTATTTTCCTGCCACCTCTCCCATCAACGCACGTCTGGCAATATCCCTTTCTCCTTGGGCTCCAAACAATACAACTTTCCTTCCTGTTGCAAATTGGTTGATAGTCTCCATAACCTTTTCAAGTCCATCTGGTGTGTGAGCAAAGTCAAGAATCACAGTACATTCAAGAGTTGAATCCACAAACTCAAAACGTCCTTCAACCCCTTTAATTGATTCAAGGGCTTTGATACAATGATCTATATTCAATCCTGATTCAGCACCTGCAGCTATAGCGGCAGTATAATTATATATATTGAATTTGCCGGGAGTTTGCAGGTTTACATAATGCTTTTCCGATCCGAAGTGAAGGTTATATCTTGAGCCTGTCCTGTCGATCTCAATATTATCAATAAAATAATCTGCCTTTTCTTCAGCTGAATAACTCACAACATTTTTCTTATCCTGCTTCAATTCAAAAAATAGTCTTTTTCCATAAGGATCATCTATATTAATAATTGATTTTTCGCACTGATAGAAGAATTTTTTCTTAGCTTGATAGTAGTTTTCCATCGTTTTATGAAAGATCAGATGATCTTCTGTTAAGTTGGTGAATATACCCAGACTAAATTTAAGATTTCTAACCCTGTGAAGCTCAGTCGAATGGGATGATACCTCCATGAAACAATGTCTGATTCCATCTTTAGCCATAGCTTTCAAAATATTATGTAAATCAGGTGATTCAGGGGTTGTGTTATCCAATGAAATTTTTTCATCTCCAATCAAAGCCCCCATAGTGCCTATGACACCTACTGACAAATCATTAAACTCATAGATGTTTTTTAATAGATAGGTAATACTAGTTTTACCATTCGTGCCGGTAACACCAATCAGATCTATATCAACTCCACCCATATTCAATGCATAAGATATATCCGCCATTGCTGATCTTGAGTTTTTAACAACTATATAGGATATACCGTCAATTCTATCTGTTACTGACTCACATAGTACTACTCTGCAGCCTTTATCAAAAGCACTGGGGATAAACTCGTGCCCGTCTTTCTTAAAGCCTCTAATAGCGGAGAAAATTGTGTACTCATCAGCTTTGCGGGAATCATAGGTTATATTATTTACAACCAGATCCACATCTCCTGAAAACTCTATGAAATTTATTTTTTCCAATAACTCTCTTAATCTCATGGCAGCCTCTTTCTTAATAATCTTACAATATTATAATACTAATAAAGGAATCAAGCAACTTCAAATTGAAATTGCTTAATTCAACATAATTGTTATAACTGATCCTTTTATGACTTCAGTTCCTTCTTTCGGATATTGGTCTTTTACAATTATATCCTCTTCAACATCGAGCGTTATGTTGTGTTTCAATCCAATTCTATCCAGTTCATAACTAGCATCTTTTAACGTCATTCCAACTACATTAGGTACTTGCACATAAGACTTTTCAAGCTTGATGATTTCATCTTCAGTATATACAGGTTGAACATTCATATATTTTAGGGTTTCCTCTATTACAGCGCCTACAACAGGAGCTGCGACCACCGAGCCGTAATAGGAGTCTTTTGGCTCATCTATAATCAACAACACAACAATCTCGGGATCAAATGTAGGTGCTGTAGCTATGAATGATGTAACATACAGATCTTCTGAATACTTTCCATTGATTACTTTTTGGGCTGTCCCTGTTTTTCCTCCTACGCTATATCCGGGAATATATGCACTGATACCCGCACCTTGGCTGACAACAGACTCCATAACCTCCATCATATCATTGCAGGTTTCTTCAGAAAAGACCTTCCTTACTATTTCAACAGGGTTTTCATGTACAATGTTTCCGCCATTGTCTACCAGTTGTTTAACCAATCTTGGCTTAACCAGATTTCCCCCATTGCTCAATGAAGCAACTGCTGTAACCAGTTGTACCGGTGTGACAGATATTCCTTGACCAAAAGCCTGTGTGACTAAATTGACATCTCTCATGATTTCAGGTGAATTAACGATGCCAAAGGCCTCTCCATTTAACTCTATATTGGTCCTTTGCCCAAATCCCAATGCATTGTTATACTTATAAAATGTATCTTTACCTATGGCAAGCCCTATATCCGCTAACGCATCGTTGCAAGAATTCTGAAGGGCTTCTGCGAGTGTTTGTTCCCCATGGGGATTATAGTAACGCCAGCATTTGATTTTTGTTTCGCTGATTATACCATCAACATAACCATCGCAATAATAAGTGCTGTTGATGCTTGCCTTGTTCTCTTCAAGGGCTATTGCCGCTGTCAGTAGCTTGAAGGTTGAACCAGGTTCATAGATGTCATTTACAGAAATATTTCGCCATAAATCATACCATTCATTCTGCAAATCCTGACCATCTAATCCAGTCCACTTGTTTTTCATTGACTCGTCATAAGGTAGCCTTGGATTATTGGGATCATAAGATGGCTTGCTGGCCATAGCAAGAATATCACCATTATTAGGGTTCATGATTATCATTGTCGCACTCTTGGCATTGTTTTCATAATAAGCTTTTTCGACTGCAGTTTCAGCATAGTGTTGTATGACCTCATCTATCGTTAAAACAACGTTAAGACCATCCACAGGTGAATAATACTGCTCAAATCCTTCGAAGGGAAGTTCAATGCCATTTCCGTCAGTATTAACAATTCTACGCCCCGGTTCACCTGTCAGATACTCATTATAAGTGCTTTCTATCCCATACATTCCAATTTGATCTGTATTGGTAAATCCTAAAATATGTGAAGCAAAATTATCATAGGGGTAAATCCTCTGATTATCTTCTATTACGCTTATTCCGCTCAAGCTAAGAGCTTTTATCTCTTCTGCCTGTTTAACAGATATCCATCTCTTGATCGTTACATAATCAGCGTCTCCGGTAACCATCTCAAAAATCTCATCCCTATCCATTTCAAGAATACCCGCTAAAATATCAGCGATTTCATCGGGTGTCTTATTGGGAATAGTATTGCTTTCATCAACAGACAAGTCTATTTCAGGCTCCTGTGGTATATCTGAATCGGCTCTTCTAAACATGTTCAAGAAGTCAAAAATAAAACTGTTTTGGTTTGATTCTTCTTCCACTTCAACAGTTTTAACAGATTTCATGACGTCTCTTGGAAAACAAACAACTGTATCAGATTTTATACTGACCGCTAATTTTTTACCTTTTATGTCATAGATAGTGCCTCTACTTGCGTTGATGGTAATGTCTCTTGACCATTGAGAAAAGGCTTCTTTCTTGTAAGCTTCTCCCTCAATTATTTGAATACTACCTAATTTAACCACCAGTGCCACACTCGAAATAAAAAAAAGAAACATTAGAAAAATGATTCTCTTTTTTATATTCAGATTTGGTTTTGTCATTTAAATCCCCTCATTCTTTAGTAAAGCAAAAGTCTTCTCAACTATGTTTTCTAGGAAGGCCCTTTTGTTCACATCATTTTCATATGCAAAATTATCCTCCAGTACCCCGGAGTAATTGACAGAAACCAACAGATTCTGATCTGTTCTGGCATAGTTCATTCCTAAAAAATTCACAGCATTCTCTTCGATCGTGTTGGAATTCTTGATGCTTTCCAGTGCAATCACCACGTCTTCCTTCTGTTTACTGAGAACTGTGATTTGTCTATTCAGATCATTGATTTCCATTTTTCTTTGCGTAATAATTGCATAATTAAAAATTATTCCTAAAGATAACATGAACATAACAGCAACATAAACAAAATATTTGAATTGAATACCAGCGCTTTCTTTTTTGCATTGCTTCTGCTTAGATTTTAGCATAGCTTCTTCTTTAATTCTATAGTATTTTTCTACATCGCTGTAATCAATATATGTTTTTTCTCTTATTGCCGACATGGAATCACCTCATATTTTTTCTATAATTCTTAATTTTGCACTTCTCGATCTGGGATTCTCTTCTATTTCCTTCAATGATGGGATTATCGGTTTTCTAGTTATTATTTTAACTTCTTTTTTTTTGTCACAATTGCAGATTGGCTGTCCTGGCGGACAAATACAGCTTTTCTCTAGTTCCTTGAATTTATTTTTTACTATACGATCCTCTAATGAGTGAAAAGTTATGACGCACAATCTTCCACCAGGTTTCATTTTGCTGACCAAGTCTTCTATCGTTTGCTCTATAATTTCAAGCTCTTTATTAACTTCTATCCTTATCGCCTGGAAAGTTCTTTTGGCTGGGTGTGGACCATCTCTTCTAGCTGCTTTTGGGATCGCTTTTTTTATAATCTCAACTAGCTGACCGGTTGTATCTATGAAATATGAATTTCTCTCTTCTACAATGAACTTAGCTATTCTTGCTGCCCACTTTTCTTCGCCGTACTCCGTTATTATTCGTCTGAGTTCTTCTTCAGTGTATCCATTGACAATGTGTCTGGCAGTAACCTTCTGATTTGTATCCATTCTCATATCCAAAGGCGCATCATTCATGTAACTGAAGCCTCTCTCCGGGTTGTCTAGCTGGTATGATGAAACACCTAAATCTATTAGTGCGCCATCTATTCCATCTATGTTTAAGTCACTTAGTACCTCAATAATGTTCTTGAAATTGCTTTGGACTGTTACGACATTATCGATGGTATTAAATCTAAGCTTAAAGTTATTGATTGCTTCTTCATCTTGATCTATGGCAATAACCTTACCCTCAGGGCATTTTTTTGATATTTCTAGTGTATGCCCCCCACCTCCAAGTGTGCAATCAACATAAGTTCCGGCTTCTGCGATATTGAGTCCTTCTATTGTTTCATTAAATAAAACTGGTTTGTGAGAAAACTCCATATCGACCTCCTATAAATCAAGTCCTAGTTCAGACATTTTTTCTGCAATTTTTTCAAAATTCATTTCCGAGTCCATAGAATAGTCTTCCCAGACTTTCTTGCTCCATATCTCAATCCTGTCCAGAACACCTAAGATGACAGCTTCATCTTTCAAGTCGCTATACTCTCTAAGATTTGGCGGAAGTAACAGTCTCCCCTGTCTGTCTATATTGCATTCAGTAAACCCTGACAAAAATCTTCTAGAAAAAAACCGGTGTTCGGAGCTCAAGACAGAAAGTTGTTTTAGCTTCGATGAAAACTCTATCCAGGTTTTATTGGGATACACAAAAAGACATTTATCCAATCCTTTACCAATGTATACATTGTCTCCTAACTCATCTCTGAATTTTGACGGGATAATGACTCTACTTTTAATGTCAAATGTGTGAAAATACTCCCCAGTAAACACTTCTCCACCACCTTATGGGTATATTATACCACAACGTGGGTTTTTTGCACCACTTTTTTTATTTTTTTGTTGAAATTTACATAAAAAAAAGGAGCCACATAAGCTCCTGTTAGATTGATGACTTTTAATCCTTTTTTTTCTTTCTCAGATAACTCAATAAAACAATTCCCATTATAACCAAAGCTAAACTGACAAGCTGGGCTACTCGGAAACTACCCAGATATAGGCTGTCTGTCCTCAAGCCCTCTATGAAGAACCTTGCAATTGAGTACAGTATGATATATAAGGCAAATATCTGCCCGTCAAACTTATGGTATCGGTTTCTAAACCACACTAAAAAGAAAAATACCATGAAACTCCATATAGATTCGTATAGAAATGTAGGATGGACAGTTTTACCATCAATTAAAATGCCCCAAGGCAAAGTTGTTTCAACACCATAAGCTTCCTGGTTTATAAAATTTCCCCATCTTCCAATCCCTTGGGCAATAATAAAACTAGGAGCGGTAATATCAGCGATTTGCCAGAAATTAACTTTTCTGACCTTGCAAAAAATTGCTCCAGCCAACACAGCAGCCATTATCCCACCGTGAATAGCCAAGCCACCACCTCTTACATTGAATATCTCTCCGGGGTTGTTGCTGTAGAAATCCAGATTGAATAAAACATAATACAGCCTGGCGCCAATTATGGCAACGGGAATCCCTATCATTATAACGTCAATCAAGTCTTCTTCTCTGAAACCAATTCTTCTTGCTTGTCTCAATGCCAGCAATGCACCAATCAAAACTCCCAAAGCTATTAGTATTCCATACCACATGATGCTAATTCCAAAAATCTCGAATGCTATTGGATTAATATTAATCACCTCCGACAATATCCTATTATATAAAGATAGTTCAATTTAGTCAACATCAGAAAGAGGGGAGATCCCTCCCCTATCATCTCAATTTAGCATTGAACCTATTTTGAAGATCAGTAACTATGTTATTAAATATCTGATTGATCTCTTCATCATTCAATGTTCTGTTCTTTGATCTGAAAACAAAAGAGAATGCTAGACTTTTAAATCCTTCATCTATTCCCTTTCCTTTGTACATGTCAAAAAACTCAACCTTCTCAAGAAACTCATAGCTTTTGCTGTTTACTTCTTTAATCACTTCTCCCACCTCAAATTGATCTGCAATCACCAATGCCATGTCTCTAGTGATGGATGGAAATTTCGGGATCTCTGCATATTTTCTTTCAGTGGTCTGAAGCGACAAAATTGTCTCTACGTTCAACTCAGTAGTGTAAACTTTTTCTTTGATATCAAATTTCTTAGCGACTGATGGGTGAATTTCCCCTAGTACACCAACGCATATATCATTATGATAAATATCTGCGGTTCTTCCCGGATGGTAAGAGGGATTATCTTTTACCGACACATACTCAACATCAATCTGGTACTGTTTCATTATGTTGTCAACAACGCCTTTCATCTGATAGTAATTGGTGTCTCCATACATAGCCATTGATAATGTGCGGATCTCCTGAGGCAGATCGATTACAGGAATTTTTTCTGATCTGAAAACATTGCCCACTTCATAAAGCATGCCTGATTTGTTGCCGTAATTTATGTTTTTAGATACCACATCCATCACTCCAGGTAACAATGTGGTTCTCATAGAACTGAAATCCTCTCCCAAAGGATTGATGATTCTGATATCTCTGAACAGGTCACTTTTCTCAGAGATATTCAACATAGCGTACTTTTTGGGACTGATGAAAGAATATGTAGTGATCTCATAAAACCCTATTCCAGAGAGATAATTCTTGATGCTTTCCTCCATGTTTGCAAGATCTGACCTGGTTCCCTTTAAAATATCTCCTTTAAGTGCTTGTGGTTGGATTTTTTCGAATCCATAGATTCTTCCAACTTCTTCTATGAGATCTACTTCTTGTTCGATATCAGGTCTGAAATGTGGGATTTTAGAAACTATGACATCTCCTTCAATTCTGCTCTCTAACTCAAGTGAATTCAGTATTTTAAGCATCTTATCCGTATCAATGCTGACACCTAGCAACTCATGGCATTTATAAGGTCTCATCATAACGGTTTTTTCATCAAAATCTGTTATCCCAACATCATAGTGACCATTGACAATTGTTCCCGCTCCTATTTGCTCAATAATCTGACATACTCTTTCATTGGCATAGGAAACATTTTGAGGCGACAAGGCCTTCTCATTTCTTGAAGATGCCTCGGATCTCAATCCAAGTTTTTTCGAGGTGAATCGAATGGATTTTGAGTTGAAATTGGCACATTCCATGATAATCAGCTTTGTATTTTCAGTAATCTCTGACTCGAATCCACCCATTACACCACCGATGCACTGCGCATTTTCCTGATCTGCAATCACACACATATCACTGCTAAGCTGTCTTACTTCCTTATCCAATGTCAATATGGTCTCTCCATCTCTTGCAGCTCTAACAATTACTTTTCTTCCATCCATTTTCTCGAGGTCAAAGGCATGTAATGGTTGACCCATCTCGATCATTACGTAATTTGTTGCATCAACTATGTTATTGACCGGTCTCATCCCTGCATCCATTATCTTCCTTTGCAACCAAAGTGGTGAGGGACCTATTTTTACATCCTTAATGACCTTGGCATAATACCTGGTACACAAATCGATAGAATCAATCCTGACTTCTTTAAGATACTGGCCAATTTCATCCTCGGGCTTTAAAATCTCTATTTCAGGAAACTTGAAATCCTTCTCAAATGTTGCTGCGGATTCACGGGCTATGCCTAATATACTAAGACAATCCGGTCTATTGAAAGTAATCTCTATGTCTAGAATACTGTCATCAAAACCTAACACTTCATTGATATCCTTCCCAAGTTCAAACTCTGATGTCAGTATAAGTATCCCGTTTTTAGACTCTTTTGGAACCAACTTATCTTCTACACCCAACTCCTCATAAGAGCACATCATACCCTGTGATGCTTGTCCCCTTATTATTGTGTCTTCTATTCTTTTATTTCCTGGCAAAACAGCACCGTCCAACGCAATAGGTACCAGATCACCTGTTCTGATATTTAACGCGCCTGTCACGATCTGTACTACATTAGAACCGACATCTACTTGTGCTATCTTGAGATTGTCTGCGTCCTTATGGGATGTCAATGATAGAATTCTTCCCACCACAACATTTTTGATTCCTTTGTTAAGATTGATAATTGAGTCAACGTGAGACCCGGACAATGTTAGTCCATCTGACAGTTCTCTGACTGATAATCCTTCTATATCCACATATTCCTTAAGCCATTTTATTGGAATTAACATCTACAACCCTCCTAAAACTGTTCTAAAAATCTGATATCATTATCAAATAGCAATCTGATATCACTCAATCCGTATTTAACCATTGTCACTCTGTCAATACCCATACCGAAAGCGTATCCGCTATAGATATCTGGATCAATGCCACAATTCCTTAAAACATTGGGATGGACCATGCCGCAACCCAACAACTCCATGCTCCAACCAGTGAAACTACAGGCATCACATCCAGTTCCCATGCATTTGAGACATGATACATCCACTTCAGCACTCGGTTCAGTAAATGGGAAGTTATGCGGTCTAAATCGTGTTTTCATGTTCTCTCCAAACAAAGTCTTGACGAATTTATCAATGGAATCTTTCAGGTTAGCCATAGTGACACCTTTATCTACAACAAGACACTCCATTTGATGAAACATCGGCGAATGCGTATCATCGACATCGTCGAAACGAAAAGTTCTACCAGCGGATACTATTCTTATTGGCGGCTTTCTCGACTTCATTGTCCTGATCTGCACCGGTGATGTTTGCGTTCTCAACAAAAGATTTTCTGTGATGTAAAAAGTATCTGTCTTATCTCTTGAAGGATGGTCTTCAGGTGCATTCAAATCGTCAAAATTATTCTCAACAGTATCTATTTCAGGCCCCTCAACTACATCGTAACCCATACTAAGAAACAGGTCTTCCAGTTCTTTTTTTACTTGCATCAATGGATGTCTATGACCTAATGATACGAAGTTTCCCGGAATAGTAACGTCAATCTTTTCTTCTATAAGGTCCAATTCCTGCTGTTTGATTGAAATAGATGCTTTAGCCTCTTCTATCCTTTGATTGATTACTTCTCTTACTTCATTAGCAATTTTACCCATCAAGGGTCTTTCTTCTGGCGACAAAGATCCCATAGCTCTGAGAAGCGACGTCAACTCTCCCTTTTTGCCTAAAACCTGAACTCTGATGTTCTCCAAATCTTTTATGTTATCCACTTGCTCTATTTGCATCAAAACATCTCTTTGTATTCCAATTAATTTCTGTTCCATTTTAACTCCTCTCTTATTATTGAATATATAAAAAACACTCCACCCTAAAGAGGCGAAGTGCCGCGGTACCACTCTTATTACTTCTCATTTAGATTAACGGTCATCCCGTATGAGCCTACATTAATCAGCTCATAAACTCCGGAGTGAAATTAGGATCAAGATAAATTGAAATGATTTCAGCCAAGTCACTTCTCTCTAAAAATTTATATCCTTGATTTTTTTGCTCCATCAAAGTATTTACACATTTTTTCTATTATACCAAATGAAATAATGGTTTTCAACAATTTTATGATAATCTTTCTAATTACGTCCTATCATACCAAAGTGGTACAGACATATGCTAGCAGCTACTCCGGCGTTTAAAGACTCTATAGATCCATTCATCTTGATACTGAAGCGTACATTACTGCAACTGATAATCTCTCTATCTATGCCATTACTCTCGTTTCCGACAACTATAACAGCTTTCTGGTATTCTTTAATTGATTCAAGGTAAACATTGCTGTCAACTACTGCTGAAAAAATTTTAAAGCCTTTGTCAGCCAATATTTTTAGAATCTCCGAGTTGTCATCAGCTTTAATGTAAGCAATCCGGTTCAAAGATCCCATAGAGGCTCTTATGACTTTTGGATTGTATATATCCACACATCCCTTGTTGTAAATAATCGATTTAGCCCCAAAAGCGTCACAGGATCTAATGATAGTTCCCATATTGCCGGGATCCTGTATGGAATCCGCATAGAATATAAGATTGCTCTCTGTTATTGCTTCTATGTCATATGTCTTTTTTCTTACAATAGCCACAATACCCTGAGAATTCTGAGTACTGCTTATTGTATTAAAGATACTTTCTTTAACTAAATAATGATCAAAAGCCGCCATGTCACTTGAATAATGTTCAGCATTTTCAGAAATTAAGACATATTCGATGCAATCACTATAAGTCAAATATTCTTTAACCAGGGTTTCACCCTCAGCTAGGAACATCCCGTGTTGGTCTCTTCCTTTTTTTGAAAGCAAGGCACGTGCTGTCTTTATTTTGGAATTATCGTTGCTTAACAACATCTATTCCTGCTCCAGTTTTTTTAGACTTGTATTGTCTCCAATGACTATCAAGGTATCACCTCTTCTGATGATATCTTCAGCATATGGTGAGATATTCAAGTCATCTCCGGATTTTATCGCCATTACACTGACCCCGAATTCATTTGGAAGCTTCAGTTCTTTTAGTGATTTGTCTGTCCATTCTTCCTTGGCCACAACCTCAATGATGCTGTAATCCGGTGCAAATTCGATGACATCAAGAATATTCGATGACACCAGATTATGAGCCACTCTGATTCCCATATCCCTTTCAGGAAATATTACTTTGTGAGCACCTATTTTATAGAGCACTTTGGCATGAAGCTCGTTTTGTGCCTTGGCAATGACTTTTTTTATTCCTAGCTCCTGCACCAGCAGAGTACCCATTATTGAAGCCTGGATATCTGATCCTATGGTAACTACTGCAACATCAAAATTCCTGATTCCAATGGTTCTCAATGCATTTTCATCATTAGCATCGGCTTGTACGGCGTGTGTCACGAACTCTGCAATCTCCTGAACTTTATCAGGGTCTTTGTCAATTGCCAGAACATCATACCCTAACTTGCACAGAGTTTTTGCCACACTCGATCCAAATCTGCCACAACCGATCACAACATATTGTTTCATACTCATTCACCTATCCTACCATTATTTTTCCTTCAGGGTATTTGTAATATCCTTTGTTCTTATGTTGATTCTGAGCTATACCGAAGGCTATCGTCAAAGGTCCAAGTCTACCTACAAACATGGTCAATGTCACAACGATCCTGCCAATATCTGTCAGATTTGGGGTCAATCCTCTAGATAACCCCACTGTACCAAATGCTGAAACAGTTTCAAATATAATGTCAACAAACGAAAATCCAGTGTTCCTCTCTGTTACCAATAGTATTGTTGTCGTCAAAATGACCAATAGAATTGCGATCCCCATGATTGCAATTGCTCTTAAAATCATAGTTACGGGAATTCTCCTCTTGAAAATCTCTGTATCCTCACTGCCTCTTACCAAGCCAACTATTGCTATTACTATTACACCAACAGTAGTCGTTTTAACACCTCCTGCAGTGGAACCAGGCGATCCTCCGATAAACATTAGCATAATAATGAAAAATGTTGTAACCGGACTAAGCGCTGACGTATCCAATGTGTTGAATCCAGCTGTACGTGGTGTTGCTGATAGAAACAAGGAACTCATTATTTTACCAGGGAGGTTGAGTCCTCCCAGTGTCTGAGGATTGCTGTACTCAAAAACAAACACTATCAAAAATCCAAAAACCAATAGGAATCCCGTGATCAACAATACAATTTTTGAATGTATTAACAGTTTCTTCAATTTTTTTCTCTGTACGATGTCCATTAAAACATAAAACCCAAGTCCTCCAATTATAAGCAAGGAAATAATAGTGAAATTGATCAAAGGATTACTGACATAATCCACCATACTATTTCCCAATAAATCAAATCCGGCATTGCAGAAGGCTGAAACTGCGTGAAAAATCGAAAACCATATGCCCTTTAGAAGTCCAAAGTCAGGAACAAAGACTAAAGACAACAATATCACACCAACTAACTCTACAGCTATAGTCATAAACAGAACTCTTTTGGTTAGGAGGACGATACCCTGTAGTGTCGATGTGTTCATTTCCTCCTGCATCAATAGTCTATCTTTTAGTGTGATTTTCTTTCCAAACAGGAAAGCAATCAGTGTTGCCATAGTCATGATACCCAATCCACCAATCTGAATCAATAAGACAATTACAATTTTCCCGAATAATGTCCAATGAGCTGCCGTATTGACAACTGTTAAACCGGTGACACATACCGCAGAGGCGGCTGTAAATAATGCATCGATAAATCCAATGCTTTTACCATCCATTGAAGCTATAGGTAGATTAAGAAACGTTGCTCCAATAAAAATCACCACCGCGAACCAGAGCAGTAAGAATTGGGAAGGATGTATTTTAAGATTTGATTTATTGGGGAACAGTTTAGTAGATTATGTCAATAATCCGATTATTAATTTCACTGTCATTTCTTTGATTATTATTGGAGGCCTCGGGTTTTATGTTTTAATGGACATCATACAGCGGAAGAGCCTAAAGAAGC
>CAKMKB010000081.1:0-7477 GCA_927435965.1 uncultured Clostridia bacterium | reverse complement strand
GGAAAGGCTTCTCAAGTTCTTGTGTTCATGGATGATATACTATATGTGGTCGGTACCAATTGTTTATGGATACTATCACTCTTGATGCCAATTGGGATTTATGGATTTTCTTGTTATAAAAATAGGATTGTTTACCGGTATAATTGGACACATAGGGCATTGAGCCTTGTCCTATTATTGATCATATTTGGCGTATTTAGCCTAGGGGTCAATGTTGAAGGCAAAGAAATGCCATCTCCTTATGATATATTTGTACATAGCAGCCATCCGGTTGTTTCTGTCAATAAACTGGGTTTGGTGACCACAATGAGTTTTGACCTGCAACGAACATTAATCGGTATTGACGCTTATCCTGAACCAGTTCCTTTAGAAACAACACCACCGGATTTAAGTAAGAATGGCCAGAAAAAAGCATTTCTTTACCAAAATCCAAGAGATCAACTTGACTCGGGCGGTGATTTGCCTGAACTCAATATAGTACCGATTGATTTCGGGACAATGATAGGAGAAACCACAAATCAAACATTGATTAAAATGCACCAATATTTCAGTCAGGTCCAACCTACAGAAAAAAACGAGCACACAGGAATATTCGAAGGGTATAATCTGATACTGATAACCGCTGAGGCTTTTTCGCATTATGCTGTTGATGAAGAACTTACGCCAACATTATTCAAAATGACAAATGAGGGCTTTAACTTCACTAATTTCTATAATCCCATATGGGATGTCAGCACGTTAGACGGTGAATATGTAGCTACAACAGGACTGATTCCAAAGTCGGGAATCTGGAGTATGTACTATTCGTCTTATAATGAAATGCCATATGCAATGGGTAATATGTTGAGTTCCATAGGCTACAGGACTATGGCTTACCATAATCACGATTATGCTTATTATGATAGACACATTTCTCATCCCAATCTGGGATATACCTATAAAGGATTAGGAAATGGTCTGGATGTAGCCCCCACATGGCCTGCTTCCGATCTGGAAATGATGGAGTTAAGCGCAGACGAGTACATGAATGAAGAACCCTTCCATGCTTATTACATGACTGTCAGCGGTCACTTGAGGTATACTTTTGCTGGTAACTATATTGCTCTGAAAAACAGACAAGAGGTTGACCATTTGACATATTCAGAGGGTGGAAAGGCTTATCTGGCAACCCAGATTGAATTGGATCGGGCTTTGGCATATCTGCTTGAAAAGCTTGAAGAAAAGGGAATCGCCGATAAGACCTTGTTTGTTGTCAGTGCTGATCATTATCCATACGGATTGGATAAGAAAGATTTGGATGAGATGGCTGGACATGAGGTCGAAAGCAATTTTGAACTGTACAAATCAGCCTTGATCATATATGCCAAAGGCATGGAACCGGAAATGATTGAAAGACCCGTATCAAGCCTGGACATCATACCGACCGTCATGAATCTGATGGGACTGGAGTATGACTCTAGATTGCTTATGGGTGTGGATACTTTTTCTGAAAAAGAACCGCTGGTCATGTTTTTAAACAAAAGCTTTATAACCGACAAAGGGAGATACAACTCAATTTCAGGTCAATTCTCACCTGAAACCAATATGGATAATGTTGAGAAATATATAGAAAAAATCAAACAGGAGATTGATAGAAAGTTTTATTATTCAGCAAAAATCCTTGATTTGGATTACTATTCGATTGTCCTCAAATAATTCTGGACATATTTGTATAAAAACCACATAATGATTGGACAGTACAAAATAATAAATATAATTTGGAAGGAAAGTGAATACTAATTGAAAAACTTCATGATAAACATACAATATGATGGCGGTCGCTACAAAGGTTGGCAGCGACTTGGCGGTGATGAGAACACCATACAGAGCAAGATAGAAACAGTTCTCTCAAAACTATTGGATGAAAAAATCGAAATAATCGGATGTAGTAGAACTGATGCAGGTGTCCATGCATATGACCAAGTGGCAAATTTCAAATCAGACACTAAAATGACGGTCAATGAGTTGAAGGACTCGATGAATAGATATCTGCCCACGGATATAAGCATAAAAGAGGTACGAATCGTTGATGATGCTTTTCATTCCAGATTCACTGCGAAAACCAAAACCTATGTTTATAAAATATGGAATGGGGACTGTCCTAATCCTTTTGTCAGAAAATACAGTTTGTATATAGATAGTAAACTGGATTTGCATCAAATGACAAAGGCTGCAAAACACTTTTTGGGGGAGCACGATTTCACTGCTTTTACCAATGCCAAATCCAAGACCAAATCGATGGTTCGAGAAATACAAGACATCGATATTGAAAAGCACGGTGATATGATTACAATTAGAATTACAGGTAATGGTTTTCTCCATAATATGGTTAGAAAAATTGTCGGTGTTTTGATCGAGACGGGTCTTGGAACGATAAAAGGTGACGAGATACCTGCAATACTAAGCTCTAAAGAACGTTCGAAATCAGGCATGTTGGCTGATGCATGCGGATTGTATCTGGATAAAATAATTTATTGAATTCTGATTATTGCATTATACTGAAATAAAGAGTATAAATAAAGTATAGGAACATGTCAATCCTAACGATAGATGCAGCATTGCATATGGTCGTTCAAAAATGTATAATGACAAAAATAACCCGGCCATAGTGCCGGTTTTTTTGCGTTAAGGATTAAGATGTATTTCTAAATTTGAAAATTGGAGGAAACCTTATGAGACATAAGCGAATAGCGATAATTTTAATAATCATAATGTTATTTACCACGGCAACTACTTTTGTAGGAGCTCAGGACGGGCAGGAAGAAATGTTGATTTCGCAACGTTTCAGTGACATGCATGATGATTGGTCCACCGAAGCACTTGAAAAAGCTGTTGAAAACGGTCTGATAACCGGTTCAGATGGCTTAATAAAACCCAAGGATCCACTGACTAGAGCCCAAATGGCCACAATCATCAATCGGGCGTTTGGCGCTACGAATAAAGCCTCAATTAGCAATTACACAGATGTACCTGGAGGGGCCTGGTATTATGAGGAAATGGCAAAGGCTGTACAGATGAAAACATTTTTAGGAGATGGCAATCGTCTTTATCCGGATAATCCGATTACAAGACAAGAGGCTTTTTTGGTCTTGGCTAGGGCATTGAAAATAGAAGTCTCTTCAGTTGAGCCTTCTGGTTTTACTGACTTGGACGATATTGCATCCTGGGCAAAAGGAGAGATTTATGCGCTGATTAATCAGGGTTATATTCAAGGCTCCGGAGGAAAAATCAATCCGAAACAGACCATAACAAGGGCAGAGTTTGCGCAACTCATGCATAACCTGATTAAAACCTACATCAAAGAGCCAGGTGAATACACAGACTTACCTGAAGGTAATGTTATGGTTTTGGTTCCTGGAGTGGCGTTTGTGAATACGACAGTGAATGGACATCTTATTCTTGGAGAAGGTGTTGATGAGGATACTGTAAACTTAGTCAACTCACTTTTAACAGGAAGATGGATTATTAGAATGCAGGAAGCAAGCATGAAAACTGTAATTGGATTTGTAACAGATTGGAGCGGCCTCGGGCATGATAACTTGAATGATATGATATTGGCAGGATTAACGAAAGCGAAGACAGATTTGAATTTTGACGTTAGAGTTATAGAATCTGATGGGGATGGAGATTACTTAAAAGACCTTACAGAATTAGCTGAAGAAGAGCTTGAATTAATTATTTCTTACGGGTACACTATGGCAGATGCGACAAAAACAGCCGCCGAAAACTATCCCGATCAGAGGTTTGTCATCATTGATGATAACTCAATAGAAATGGATAATGTCATGAGTATATCATTTAAAGAACACGAAGGATCCTTTATAGTAGGTGTTATTGCTGGGTTGACGACTGATACGAATGTAGTGGGGTTTATTGGTGGTGTACAGTTTGCGTTGATAGATAAATTCTTGTATGGATATATGGCGGGCGTGAAGTCAGTTAACTCCGATGCTGAAATATTGTTCGATTATGCAAATTCTTTTACTGAGTCTGATATTGGAGTGACATTAGCTACAGCTCAAAATAATCAAAATGCAGATGTTATATTCCATGCAGCTGGTGGAACTGGATTAGGTGTGATTGAAGCTGCAGGTGAAAGTGACTTTTGGGCAATTGGAGTTGATTCAGATCAATCAAGTCTAGACCCTAATCATGTACTATGCTCTATGGTTAAGCGTTTTGATTATGCTGTGTATGAAGCCATTAAACATGTTCTGGAAGGGAGTTTTGTAGGTGGCAATATGGAATATGGTTTGGAAGAAGACGCTGTCGGTTATATGGATGGCGCAGGGAATGTTTCAAATCTGATCGCAGAATCTGCAGAATTATACAAAAGTAAAATCATCTCAGGTGAGATTATTGTACCTTATGACGAAACCACCTACGATGAGTTTATCCAATGACTAACAGCGCTAAAACTCCCACTTCTATCCGATGACTAACAGTGCTAGGACTCCCACTTCTATAAGTGGGAGATAAGCACTGTAGATCAATAACTGATGGTAATTAGACGTTTAAAAACTTCAGAGTGCGGTAGTCTATAAGATGATAGACAAGAAGAACTCTGAAGTTTTTCTTGAATATAGTCCTGAAAAAACATATAATGAATAAGAAATATATTATTTTGGAGACTGAGCCAATGAAACTCAAGAAAATTATCGCACCGGTAATCATTACTATCCTTTTGTTGGTTTATTTGGCGACATATTTGTGGGGGTGGTCCCATATAACAGCACCTTCATGGCTTAGAGCGATAGGTCTGATTATCCCTGTCTGTCTGATGGGTGTCAGTATCTATGTTTTGCTTGAGCGAATAAAAGAAATAAGGAGTGGAGAAGAAGATGATCTTGGTAAATACTGATTATTACAATGACAAGAAACTTGAAATGCTTGGACTGGTCAAAGGAAGCACCATACAGAGCAAAAATATCGGCAGGGATATCACTCAAGGGTTCAAAACCCTCGTAGGAGGAGAACTCACCGCATATAATGACATGATGAATACGGCAAGGGCTCTGGCAACCAAAAGAATGATAGCCGAGGCTCAGGCTTTGGGTGCGGATGCAGTCGTTAATGTGAGATATTCTTCTTCGGCGATCATGCAAGGTGCCGCAGAGGTTATCGCATATGGAACGGCAGTGAAGTTCATTTAATCAGACTAGATAAGTGTAGAAGCAATGATTTATTACTTACGTAAACAATTTGAATAGTATGTGTTGGCGAAGACAATATGAATGTTAGGTTCAGTTGTCTTTTTTTTGGAACAAATCAAACAGCAAATCTGTCTAAATGATATGGTTAAACGATAAAAACATACCAAAGGAGGAATCAATGATGAAAAAAACAGTTTCACTGATACTGACGATTTGTATCATCTTAACATTGATCATATCAGGACCCTATACTTTTGCAGAAAGTACAGAAGATAACATCACATTCGAGATGTCATCAGAATGGGCCAGAGCATGGCTACTCATTTCAATGGAGAATAATTTGGTGTCAGAAAACAGTTTAAACAACCTTAAAGAAATGATTAGCAGAGAAGAATTCTGCGAACTGGTAATGAAGCTTTACACAGGGTTGGGAGGCAAAGATTTTCCAATTAATAAAATGCTCCCGTTTTCAGACACAACCAATATCGAAGTCATAAGGGCATATCATTTAGGGATTGTTGAGGGAACAGGTGAAGGAGTCTTTAATCCTCATGGACATGTAACGAGGGAACAGATGGCTGTTATGCTACATCGCCTAATGGATTCGTTGGGTATTTATCCAATAACAGACATGCAATACCTGGATTTTGCCGATGAAAGTGACATTTCAGAATATGCTAAGAGCTCCATTCAACTTTTATACAAGGTTGGCGTTATCAATGGCTTGGGGAACCAACTCATAGCACCTAAAAGCCACGCAACACATGAGGAGGCTATTGTAATGTCTGCCAGATTATTCAGTGAGTTTGAAGATTTTGAAAGAGTTGTTTCAGATGAACTGTTTGACTTAGCCTTAAATCGATTGATGCCAACAGACAAGAACTATATGTTTTCACCATTAAGCATCAAGATGGCTTTGGCGATGGCTGCAAATGGCGCAAATGGAACTACACTTGAAGAAATATTGAAAACTCTAAATATCAGTGACTTGGCGACCTTTAACGATTTGGCATTGAATCTGATTCAGACATATAGCGAAAACGAATCAGTCAAGCTGAATATAGCCAACTCTATCTGGTTGAATAAAGACCACCATTATGAAGAGGTTAGCTTTGCCGAATCATATCAAAGCGTCATTGAAGAATACTATGAAGGATACAGCCAGGTTGTTGATAATGCGGATGCGGTAGATGCTATAAATGGCTGGGTTAATGAAAAAACCAATGGAAAGATACCAGAGCTGATCGACAATAGTGAGTTTCTGGCTTTTCTAGCTAATGCCATATACTTCAAAGGTGATTGGGCAGTACAGTTTGATGAAATGCTCACAGCGGATGATACTTTCACTGACAGAAACAATACGGAGAGTCAAATGCAGTTTATGAACCAGACCGGATATTTTGAATATTTTGAGGAAAATGGTCTGCAGATGGTCAAGTTACCATACAAAGATGGGAAAACTAGCATGTACATCGCATTGACAGATGACAGACAAATAGACTTGACACAGAAAGTAACTGAAATGACTTCAAAAAGAGTACAGCTTAGTATCCCTAAATTTGAAGTTAAGTTCGAAGTCGAATTAAGTGATATGCTGAAGGAAATGGGTATTGTTACAGCATTCAAAGAATATGATGCTGACCTAAAAGGAATGTTCACAGAGATTTCTGAAAATACGTTCATATCTTCAGTTGTACATAAGACATTTATCAATGTTGATGAGTTTGGAACAGAAGCTGCCGCAGTGACAGGTATTAGTGTTGGGGTTACAAGCATGCCAACTGATGAACCTGTAGTATTCAAGGCAGACAGACCATTTACATATATCATCAGAGACGATGTCAACAATGAGATTTTGTTTATGGGAGAATTCGCTTTTGCTGAATAGATGAGACATGATTAGGACAAATTGCTAAATGAGCACTTTGTCCTTTTTTTTATTATCACGGACATGATATAATTGAATAAAATAATTAGTGGAGTGTTTCAGATGGAAAATTCAATTGGTAATGAAAAATATTACATAAGAGAAGCGAATGAATCTGATGTTAAACATCTCGTGGAAATGAGAATGGCTCTGGAGTTATACCTTGACACCTGCAATTCCAATCTATGGCATGTCAGCTTAGACCACATAGATGCTCTTCCAGAAAAATACAGTAGAATAATCAATGATAGTAACAGCAAGGTATTGCAGGTGTCAAGGTATAACTCCAGAGCCATTCTCATTTCCACGAGATGTTTAACATCAGATTCATTCGCTTCTCTTATGTAATATTTTTCAT